>NZ_WBSL01000001.1:300000-492500 GCF_009377345.1 Deinococcus terrestris
GGGCACGAGGTCGGGCACTGGCCCGCCATCGGGGTGCATTTCGGCATTGGAGACGCGGTGATGGCGGGGCAGAACCTGTTGACCGCCGCCGAGCTGCTGGGCTATCAGGGTTGCTGGATCGGCGGGGTGATGAACGGCCTAGAGGGGCTGCTGGACGTGCTGGCGTTACCGGAAGGAGTGCTGCCCTTCGCCGCCCTCACGGTGGGCCTCCCCGCCGAGACGCCGCCCCAGCGCCCGCGCGTGCCCCGGTCCCTCGTTGTCCACGAGGACCGCTACCGGGACGGCACCGACGAGGAGTTACGCGGGGCCATTGAGGTTATGAATCCCATTGCGGCGCGGGGAGACCAGCCCGGCGACTGGGCGCGGCTGCTGCGGGCGTACTGGGCACCGGGCGGTGGGATGGAGAAGCGCGAGCCTCACCTCGTTGCGGCGCTGAAGCGGCAGGGGCTGTGGGCGGGGGAGGAGGAAGGGGCGACCGTGCCTCCAGCCGAGGCTGCGCCTGCCCGCGAAGGGTGAGCGGCTAGATGGTGGGTGGGCTGGAACTGGCCGCCAGCCTGATGCTGGGATTGGCGCTCGTGGGGTTCCTGCTGACGTTTGTCCGGTGGATGCGGTCGGCGCCTCTGGGTCGGCTGAGGATGGTCTGGGGGCTGGCCGCCTCGGTTGCGGCGCTCACGCTCGTGATGCTGTGGTGGCACCTGCGAATACCGAATGCCGAGTGGCAGCTTCTCGTGAGTCCGGGGCCGCCCGTCTCCGTGCCGTTCGGGAAACGTACCTTCTCCGGTCTGTTCTGGGGGTCGCAGCTTTATCTGGCCGGAGTCGCGGGCGCCATCGTGTGGGCCACCCGGCCCCCGGCCATGCTGGAGCGGCTCAGCGTCGGGCAAGTCGGGATGCTGATGGGAATGGCGATTCTCACGTGTGTGGCCTGGTTCCTGCTGCTATGAGCCTTATGCTCCCTCCATGCCCCGCTCGCCGCTTGACCTCACCACCCTCGCCGCCCGTGCGGGGGAAGAAGCCCGGCCCTCCGGCTCCGTCCCGCTGGCTGAGCCCATCTACCAGTCCACCGTGTATGCCTTCCCCGACCTGGAAGCCCTGGAACGGGCGATGAGCGGCGAGGAGATCAACCCCTTCTATTACCGCAACGGCACCCCGAACGCGGGCACGCTGGAGCGGGCACTTGCGGCTCTGGAGGGGACCGAGGCCGCCCTCGTCGCCGCGAGCGGCATGGCGGCGATCAGCGCGGCGCTGCTGGGGGTCTTGCAATCGGGCGACCATGTGGTCGCGGACGCCCGTGTCTACGGGGTGAGTTACGCGCTGCTGGCCGAAGAACTCCCCCGGCTGGGCATCCACACCACCTTCGTGGACGCCTGCGACCTGGAGGCGGTGGAGGCGGCCTTCCGCCCGGAGACGCGGGTGCTGCACGTCGAGAGCCTCACCAATCCGCTGATGACGGTCCCCGACGTGCCCCGGCTGGCCGACCTCGCGCACGAGCGGGGAGCGGTCCTCAGCGTGGACAACACCTTCGCCAGCCCCGCCGTGTTCCGGCCCGCCGAGCATGGCGCCGACCTGGTGACCCACAGCGTCAGCAAGTACCTCAGCGGGCATTCCAATGCCTTCGGGGGCGTGGTGTGCGGGCGGGCGGACCTCGTGGCGGCGGCGCGGACGCGGTTGACCCGGCTGGGGGGCACCATGAGCGCCTTCGATGCGTGGATGACGCTCCAGGGCCTCAAGACGCTGGGCCTGCGGATGCGGGCGCACTCCGGCAACGCGCAGGCAGTGGCCGACGTGCTGGCGAACCACCCACGGGTCCGGGCCGTGTACCATCCCGGCCTGTCGGATCACCCGCAGTTCCACCGGGCGATGGAGCTGTACCCGAACGGCTTCGGCGGGATGCTGAGTGCGGACATAGACGACGCTCCCGCCTTCGTCCGGGCGCTCGCGGGCCGGATTCCCTTGGCCCCCAGCCTCGCGGACGTGGTGACCACCCTGTCGTGGCCCTGGGGCACCTCGCACCGGGCGCTGCCGGAAGCCGAGCGCCGCCGTCTGGGCATCACGCCGGGGCTGCTGCGCCTGAGCATCGGCATCGAGGACATCGGCGACCTGCTGGGCGAACTGGAGGAGGCGCTGGAGGGCTGAGGGCGGGCCGGGTGTTCTCTCACGCCATCGGCTTCGACGACGCCCCCTTTGCCCGCGAGCACCGGGGGGACGTGGCGGTGTTCGGCACCGTCTATGCGCGGCGCACCCTGCACGGGGTCGTCAGAGGGCGGGTGCGCCGCGACGGGCGGAACAGCACCGCCGAACTCGCCCGGCTGGTGGGGGAGAGCGGGGCGCAGGCGCACCTGCACCTGATTCTGCTGCAAGGGGTCGCCCTCGCGGGATTCAACGTGGTGGACGTGCCCACGCTGGGCCGATTGACCGGGCTGCCCGTCCTCGTGGTGGCGCGGCGCCCTCCCGATCTGGGGCGTATCCGCTCGGCGCTGCTGACGCGGGTGCCGGGCGGGGCGCGGAAATGGCGGTTGATCGAGGCGCTGGGGCCGATGGAACCCTGCCGGGGCGTGTGGGTGCAGCGGGTGGGCCTGAGCCTGCCGGAAGCTGAAGCCGCCCTCGGCGTCCTGACCGTCACGGGCCGCGTCCCCGAACCCCTGCGGGCCGCGCATCTGATCGCCGGGGGCGTGACGCGGGGGAGCAGCCAGGGTGGGCGGGTTTAGCGCCCCTCTGCCTCAATCTCCCGAAGATGTTCGATCCGCCCCGCCGTCCCCGGATGCGTCTCCAGCAGGTCGCCCAGGCCGCCTTCCCCGGCCTCCACGTCCGACTCGTCGGTGTTCCGGCGGCCCGTTTCCAGCCGGGCGAGGATGTCGCGCAGGGGCTTGGTGGTGCCGTAGGCTTCCATCAGGTAGGCCCCGGCGACCCGGTCCGCTTCGGTCTCGGCGGCGCGGGAGTAGCCGCCGCGCAGCAGGGCGGCGGGCACGGCGGCGGCGAACGTGCCCGCGCTGACCACGTCGCCCGTCACGGCCACGGTCAATAGGGTCAGCCCCAGCCCCTGGTACACCGCCGCCAGCCCGTGCCGCCCGGTGACGTGCCCCGCCTCGTGCGCGAGGACGCCCACGAGTTCGCGGTCACTTCTGGACAGGGCGACGAGCTGGTCGGTCATCACGACTGTCCCGTTCGGCAGCGCGAAGGCGTTGGCTCCCAGCGTGATGGGACTGTCTTCCGGGAGTCCGTCACGCAGCAGCAGGCGGTAGTCGTAGCCGCCGCCCGCCGCCCGCGTGACCCGCCGGAAGGCCGCCTGAAGTTCGGCCTGCCGCGCCCGGCTCAGCCGCGTGGGACCGAGGTAGTCGCCGTCCAGAAACTCGGTGGTCTCCCGGTCGAAGGTCGCCAGCACCGGGCGGGGGGTCGCCGCCGCCGCGCCCCGTGCGAGCGCGGGAAGGCCAAACACCACGAAGGCCGCGACAAGCGCGAGCGTCACCCCGAGCGCTCCCAGGGCCGTCCCCCAGCGCGACTCCAGCCGCCGCACCCTGCCCAGGCCCCGGTTGCGGCCTAGCCGGGCTTCCAGCGCGGAGACGGCCGCGTCGTCGCGCGTCTCGAAGCGCGAGCCGTCCGGGAACTTCAGCACACGCGGCAGCCCCGGCACGGGCGGTTCGATCTGCATCTGCGCGGGCGTCCAGGGCGTTTCCGGGCCACCCTCCAGCCGCAGCGTCACGCCTCCGCCCCGGACTTCCAGCGTCGCGGGGTGGGGGCGGCTGCTGCGCCCGTCGAAGACGCGGCCTTCCAGCATCAGGTCGGGAGGCGTCATCAGAACCCCAGGTCGATGTCGAGAAGTTCGGTGGCGGCCTCGCCCAGCGCGTCCTCGCCGGGGGTCACGTCCGCCGTGAAGGAGTCCAGCGGCACCAGCGCCCGCACCTGCATTCCCGAGAGCACGTACCGCGCCCGCCGCACCGCCGCCCAGGGGGTCGCCAGCCCCAGCGTCAGGGCCTGCACGACCGCATTCGACACCCCGATCCAGACCAGCCGCCACGGGCTGAAGGTGGCCCCGGTGCGGACCACGCCCCCGACCTCCACCCGGTTCAGCACCAGCCGCAGGGTGGCCGCCCGCACGTACTGCCACGCGATGCCGTACAGGGCCAGCACCAGTAGGTAGCCGACCGCCAGGGCAATCAGAAAGGTCGGGCCGAGCCAGTCGTCCTCGGTCTGGGGCACGTCCAGCACGCCCGCCCCGAACAGCACGCCCAGCAGGGGCACCGCCAGCAGCACGCCGCCCACCAGCGTGAGGGCCAGCCCTGTCAGTCCGATCAGGTAGAACTCGCCCGCGTCGCCCCGGAACCTCGCCCGCGCGGTGCCGTAGGCGGCCCCGTCCACCTGGTAGCGCCGTTGCAGGAACCACGCGAAGGGCAGCGCGAGCCCCCCCGAGAGCAGCGCGGCCCCGTTCCCCAGCCCGTAGCTCGCGTAGGCTCCGCCCGCCCGCCCGTGGTGCCGGAACTTCAGGCCCCGGTGGGTGGTGCTGACCGCCAGAAAGCGCAGCGACTTCATCACCAGCCAGGGGTACAGCGCGAGAAACAGCACCGCGATGGTGCCCGCCACGTACTCCCAGCCGCTGAATTGAAACTGAGTCGCCAGCGTGTAGGCCAGGAAAAACGCCCCCACGACCAGGTACCCGCGCAATAGGGCGACCGGCCGGGCGGTGTACTCGAAGTTCGCCCCGTCCAGCCAGGTGTGCCCGTAGAAATACTGCCGCTGCCGTACCCGCGCCCAGGGGAGGTACAGCCCCAGGGTCACGATCGTCAGCGCCGTGTTCACGATCCAGATGCGGAAGTACTCGCCCGCCTGTCCGGTAAAGGAAAAAGCGTGGGTGGTGACGGAGGTCACCGGCACGTCCGCCGTCTCCGCCGGGAGGAGACTGCCGGGCAAGGCGGCATGGCGGCCCAGCGACACGGAAGGCGGCACGTCGGTCATGCCCGCATGGTACGGGGCGGGAAGGCGGGGGAGGGTGGCAAGTCCTGCATCCCCGCCCGCAGAGCAAAAGGGCGGACGCACGCGGCGCCCGCCCCTGAAGGAGAGGCTCCCGCTTACCAGCGGTTCCCGCCCCGGTTGCCGCCACCGTAGCTGCCCTGCCCGCCCATGGGGGCAGGCGCGGCGTTGGTCACGACGACGTTCTTGGCCTGGGGACCCTTGTTGCCCTGCCCGGCCTCGACCTCGAACTCGACCTCGTCGCCTTCGTTGAGCTTGCGGAAGCCGCCGCTCTGGATGGCGCTGTAGTGCACGAACACGTCGGGGTTGCCCGGATGTTCGAGAAAGCCGTAGCCCTTTTCCACGTTAAACCACTTCACACGACCTTGCGCCATAGCACTCCTTGCATCTTCACCAACGTCACCCGGGCGAGCGGCCCTCTGGGCGGCTGCCGGTGGTGCAGGGTAAGTGGGGAAGACGGGCCGATTATCGCACGGCCCGGCCCCGGTGAGAGCCGGAGGTGCGCCGCCCCCCGCTCGCCCCGGCCCCTATACTCGGTCCAGACGTTTTCCGCCTGCTCCCCGTGTTCCCGCTCCCCGTCCCGGAGGCCCCATGCCGCTCTACGCCCTCGCCGACCTCGTGCCCGACCTTCATCCCAGCGCGTTTGTGGCGCCCAGCGCTGACCTCACGGGCGCCGTGTCGGTGGGCGAGGAGGCCAGCGTGTGGTTCGGGGTGGTCGCTCGGGGTGACATCGAGGCCATCGTGATCGGGCCGCGCTGCAACGTGCAGGACGGTGCCGTGCTGCACACCGACGAGGGCCACCCCTGCATCCTGGAAGAGGGCGTGACGGTCGGCCACCGCGCCGTCGTCCACGGGGCTGTGTGCGGGGCCGGAAGTCTGGTCGGCATGGGCGCCGTGATGCTCAGCGGATCGCGGCTGGGGCGCGGCGCGGTGCTGGCAGCGGGGGCCTTGTTGCGGGAAGGCCAGAGCGTGCCGGACGGGATGCTGGCGGTGGGCGTGCCCGCCCGCGTGGTGCGCCCGGTGGGACCGCCCGACAACGCCGCCCGCTACGTGGAGCAGGCCGCCCGCTACCGCCGGGAGATCCGCCCCCTGCCCGACCCCGCCGGAGGCAGGCGGTGACCACCCCCGGCGAAGTGCCCCAGGAAGGCCCCGAGGAGGTCGTGCCGGAACTCGCCCCGATGTTTCCGGGGGCCGCCCCCTTTCTGGCCCGCTTCCTGCCGCACTCGCCGCCCACCCACACCGGGCTGAGCGTCCCCTTCTGCGACCTGCACGCGCTGCTGCGCCACTTCCACGACCAGGGCTGGTACGGGTACCTGCACGCGCAACTGGGCGACCAGCACGCCGCCGTGCTGCTGTACGAGGGCCGGGCGGTGACGGCGGCGTCGGTCAGCGGGACGGGCGAACAGGCGCTGGGCGACCTGCTGGGGCTCTACGAGCAGGGGGCGGTGCTGAGTGCCCATCCCCTCACCCCGCCCCTGGCCCACGCCCTGAGCGGGGTGGGCAGCCGGGCCTGGAAGGTGGACGTGACGGGCGACTTCACCGGGCTGCACGTCTGCGCGTCGGGGGCCACCTTCTACGCGGGGGGTGGCGCGGTCGCCACCCTCCCCGTGACCCTGCCCTACGAGGGAGCCTTTCCCGCTCCGCTGCGGCCACAGACCCTGATGCTGCCGCGCAGCCTGGCGGGGTGGGCGCACCATTCCTACACCCTGACCCTGCGGGGCCGCGACGCCCTGCATCCCATCACCGACGTGCACCGCACCTTCCGGCTGGGGCACGGGCCGCTGGGGCTGGGCTTCCTGCGGGCGCTGCGCGAGGGCCTGACCCCCGCCGAACACGCCCTGCGCGGCGACCTTACCCTGCACGATCTCGAACCCCTGCTGCGTGACTTCGTGGCCGAGGGACTGGTGCGCGGCGAGTGACGTGTGGGCCGGTGACATTGAGCCCAGTGACGTTCGGCCCCGTTTCCGCCCTCCTCCTGTGCTGGAATACGGGGCGTGACGCTGCCCTCCCGGCCCCCTTCCTTCCCCTCTGACCCGGCGCTCGCTGCGGGCCGCACGGCCACGCTGGCGGTGCTCGCGGGCCTGTTCATGCTGGCGACCACGCCCTTCCTGGGGCGGCTGGTGCAGGGGCAGGCAGACCATCTCTTCCGCAACGTGCTGTACGCGCTCGCCACCGCCGTGCTGCTCTGGCAGGTGTGGCGCGGCAGCGTGTGGGCGTGGCGGCTGACGGTGGGCTTCAGCATCTTCTCGGGGCTGCTGGTCTTTATCGTGGGCATGCTGGCGGGCGTGAGCAACTGGCAGGGCTGGATCATCAGTGCGGCGGGGCTGGGGTTCATGGTGCTGGGGCTGTGCCTGGTGTCGGTGCCGGGCATCCGCGCCTTTCTGGACTCGCGCTGGGCGGCGCGGGGTGGGCGGGCGTGAGCCGCCGTTTCACCGTGCAGGGCACGAACAACGCTTTTGCCTGTGCCCACTGCGGCGCAGCGGTGCTGCCTCTGCAAAACGGTTCGGTCCGCAACCACTGTCCCGAGTGCCTGCACTCGCTGCATGTGGACATCCTGCCCGGCGACCGCGCGAGCGACTGCCACGGCGTAATGGAACCCGTGGGTGTCGATCAGAGCAGCAAGAAGGGCTGGGTAATCTTGCACCGCTGCCGCACGTGCGGGTACCAGGGCCGCAACAAGGCCGCCCTCGACGATCCGGGGCAACCGGACTCCTGGGACGCCCTCGTGGCCCTCAGCCGCCGGGCACGGGAGTAGGGTCCAGAAAGGGAAGCGGGCCGGAGGCGATGTGCCCCGGCCCCCTTTTTCCCCGCAGCGCTCAGCCCTTGCAGCGCACGTCCTTGCCGAAGTGCTTGGCCGACAGGAAGGCGTAGCTGTTGGTGGCAAAGTAATTCTGAATGGCCGCGTTCAGCGCGAGGCGGGTCGAGTCGTTGTCCTCGCGCACCATGAAGCCGATGGGCACGCTCCACAGTTCCGGCCCGAAGTGCAGCTTGACCTTGGGGAAGGTGCGCTTGGCGGCCGGTTCCATCACCGTGTAGGCGAAGCTGGCGTCCACCGCCTTGGAGATCACCGCGTACATCAGGTCGCCGGTGGACTTGTAAACCTTGACGTGCTTCTCGAAGGGGAGTTTTTGCACGTACGAGTGCATGACCGACCCCGCGCCCACGCCGATGCTCTTCCCCGCGAGGTCGGTGTGCTTTTGCAGGGCCGGGTTCAGCGACACGACCGACACGCCCGCGCAGGCGGTGGGCGACGTGAAATCGACCTTGTTCTCGCGGGTGCTCGTGACGGCCAGGGCGCCCACCGCCACGTCGGCGCGGTCGTCTTGGAGGGTTTTGATGAGCTGATCGGCCGCCACCTTCTGCACCTCGACCTTCAGGCCCAGCGTGCCCGCCACAGCCTGAAGCAGCTCGATCTCGTAGCCGGTGAAGCGGGGGCCGTCGGCCACCGTGAAAGACGGCAGGTCGCCGGGGGAGGCGACGCGCAGCACGCCGCTCTGCTTGATCTGCGCGAGGGTGCGGGCCTCGGCCACGTTCAGGCTGGTCAGGCCCGCCGCGAGGGCGAGGGTGGACAGGAGAAACCGTCGGGTGGGAAACATGGGCACGTCCTTTGCGGGGGGCCGCCGGGGGAGGGGCGGCCCGTGAGGGGTGAACAGGGGGGTGTGGGGCACAGCTCCGGCAAGCGGAAGTGGTGGCCCCTGGGGTCCGCGTGCAGGCAAGGTAAAGGGGCCACCCTGTCAAAATCCTGACGGCGCGGCGGGAAGCGGGCGGCAGGGGCCGTCCGTATTACACTCGCCGCATGGCTCTGTGGCTGGTGGTGGCTTTTATCGTGCTCAGCGCGTCGCTGATCCTGGCGCTCTCCTACGGCCCGTTGCGAACGGCGGCCAACGTGCGGACCGTGCGGACCTTCGCCGCCGTGCAGTACCTCGCGGCGGCGGTGCTGGCGGGCGCCCGCCTGATGGGGCAGGCGTGAGTGCCCCCGCTGCGGGGCTCGCCACCCCCAATGCCTGGGTCATCGACCTGCGCTTTCAGGATCAACCCGGCGTGATCGCCTCCTACGCCCTTGACACCGGGGACGGCCTAGCACTGGTGGATGTGGGACCGGGCAGCACCCTGGGAGCCCTGGAAGCGGGACTTTCGGAGCGCGGCGCCTCCCTTTCCGACGTGCGCCACATCCTGCTCACCCACATCCACCTCGACCACGCGGGCGCGGCGGGCACCCTGCTGGAGCGGCTGCCCCGCGCCCGCGCCTATGTCCACGAGCGCGGCGCGGCCCACCTCTCGCGCCCCTCGCGCCTGCTGGCGAGCGCCGCCCAGATCTACGGCGACCAGATGGACCGTCTGTGGGGGGAGATGCGGCCCATCGACCCTGACCGCCTGACCGTCCTTTCCGGGGGGGAGGGCCTGCGCCTGGGCCGTTTGGAAGGTGAAGCCCTGTCTACCCCCGGCCACGCGGTCCACCACCTCGCCTACCACCTCGGAGACGACCTGTTCGTGGGGGACGTGGGCGGGATTCGTCTCGACGCCCGCCAGACCCCCCGCGCTCCCACTCCGCCGCCCGACATCGACCTTCCGGCGTGGCGGCGCAGCGTGGAACTTCTCCGCGCGCGCGACGCCCGCACCCTAGCGCTGGCCCACTTCGGCACCTTCCTGCAGGAGGCGGCCCACTGGGACGGCCTGCTGGGCACCCTGGAGCGCGACGCCGCCGTGGTGGGGGAGGGGCTGGGGGCCGGGCAGGGGCTGGAGGAGATTACCGAACGCTTCACCGAGCACCTCTTCACGGACCTGGAGGCGGAAGCGCCCGGCCTCTCCGAGCGCTTCGGCTTCGCCTGCCCGCCCTGGATGAGCGTGCAGGGCCTCGCCCGCTCGTGGAGCCGGGCCGCCGTGCGGGGTGGAGGCGAACGCACTCGGGGCGAGGCGGGCTGATGCGCGTTCTCATCGTGGGCAGTGGGGGCCGTGAGCACGCCCTCGTGGACGCCTGCGCCCGCTCCGGCCATGAGGTGCTGTGCACGCCCGGCAATCCCGGCATTGCCACCCAGGCGCGGGTGATCGCCAGCCCGCAGGACCCGGAGGCGTTGGCCGACCTCGCCGTCCGGGAGGCGGTGGACGTGGTGATCGTGGGGCCGGAAGCCTACCTCAGCGCCGGACTCGTGGACGCTTGCCAGGCTCGGGGCGTTCCCGCCTTTGGTCCCACGCAGGCCGCCGCCCGTCTGGAAAGTGACAAGGCCTGGAGCAAAGCGTTCATGGCCCGTCACGGCATCCCGACGGCCGCCTACCGGGCGTTCTCGGCACTGGAGGCGGCGCTCAACCATCTGGAGACGCAGCCACTCCCTCTCGTGGTCAAGGACGCAGGATTGCGGGCGGGCAAGGGGGTCACGGTGGCCCACACCCGCGGGGAGGCGGAGGCCGCCCTGCGCGACATCTTCTCCCAGCCGGGCGCGCAGGCGGTGACCGAGGAGTTCATGACCGGGCAGGAGGTCAGCGTCCTGGCCCTCACCGACGGCGAACGCTACGCCCTGATGCCCCCCAGTCAGGACCACAAGACCATCGGCGAGGGTGATCTCGGCCCGATGACAGGTGGCATGGGCGTGATCTGTCCCTTCCCGCTGGCGGAAGCGGACCTGGAGTTCATCCGCCGCGAGATCGTGGAGCGCACCCTGGCGGGCCTGCGGGCCGAGGGCCTGCCCTTTTGCGGAGTGCTGTACGCCGGGCTGATGCTCACGCCGGGAGGGCCGCGCGTGGTCGAGTTCAACGCCCGCTTCGGCGACCCCGAGGCCGAGGCGGTGCTGCCCCTGCTCGTCTCCGATCTCGCCCGGCACACGCTGGAGGCGGCGCAGGGACGGCTGGACCCCGGCCAGGTGCATTTCCGCGACGGAGCCAGCGCTGTCGTGATTCTGGCGGCCCCCGGCTATCCCGCCGACCCCCGGCGCGACATTCCCCTGGAGTTGCCTGAGACTGGCCCCGGCGAGGTGATCTACCACGCGGGCACGGCCCTGCGCGGCGGCAGGCTGGTCAGCGCGGGCGGACGCGTGCTGGCCGTCACCGCCACCGCCCCGACGTTGGAGGCCGCGCTGGGCTACGCCTATGCCCTCGCAGACCGGGTGGAGTTTCCGGGCGCCCAGCTCCGCCGCGACCTGGGGTTCCGGCTGGGATTGCGCCCCGCCGTCGCCACGCGCTAGCATCCCGGCTGGCCCACCTATCCGGGGCCGCAAGCCGATGTGGCGGAATTGGTAGACGCACTCGACTCAAAATCGAGCGGGCAACCGTAGGGGTTCGAGTCCCCTCATCGGCACCACTGTGTATCGGCAGCCCTTTCCTGCGCTGCCCTGGCAGCCGCTCTCCCCGAGGTTCCCCCATGATCCTGACCCTCTTTATCATTCTGTTTGCCCTGGTGTGCGTGGGGCTGGTGTTTTTCGTGCTGTTACAGGTGCCCAAGCAGGCCGGACTTTCGGCCAGCATGGCCTCTGGCGGCTCCCTGCTCGGCGGGCGCGGTGTCGAGGGCGGCCTGATCCGGGTGACAAGTGTCCTGGGCGGCCTGTTTATGCTGCTCGCCCTCCTCATCAACGTGGTCTCCCGCTGACTGTTTCCTGACCTTTTATGAGCCACCTGAGTGCATAGGTGGCTCTTTTTATTCATATACTTGACCATAGAGATGGCGTATTGTCGGCTGACATTGAACGTACTGACGAGAGATTTGTTCGCCAGGACGAAAAGTTCACAACATGACAATGGCTGACTCTGCTGTGAATAAGCTGTGATTGGACATTCATCGTTGCGCGGCTGGGGCTTGACCTTGAGCAAACCTTGTCGCTAGAGTGACCGCGCTGGAATCCCTCAAATGGCTTAGGTCGAACGGCTCATCTGGTGCTCTGCCAGATGGTGTTCACGTACCCAGATTTCCAGAAGCAGCTCCCTTCAGGAGGCACCACATGAAGAAAGCCCTTTTCGTTGCGCTCGCCATGACCGTCGGCTCCGCCGTCGCAGCTCCCTTTGTCTGGCCCGCCGCCTGGACGGCCGAGCAGAACACCGCCAACAAGCGTGGTGGCGAGTACCGTTACTACTCCCTGTCGGACTACAAGACCTTCAACCCCTTTACCAGCGCGGAAGCGGATTCCATTCCCACGCTGATTGCGGCGGGAACCGGCCTGTTTGCTCAGGACCCCCGCAACGACGAGTTCATTCCCTACATGGCGGACGCCAAGCCCACCGTTAGCAACAACGGTAAGCGCTTTGTCGTGAAGATCCGCGAAGGCATGAAGTTCAGCGACGGCCAGCCCATCACGGCCGACGACTTCGTGACCACGATGCGCATCCACATGGACGACAAGGTCGGCAGCAACAGCTTCGACTCCTTCCGTCTGGCGGGCAAGCCCATCACCATCAAGAAGATCGACAACTACACCGTGCAGTTCGACTTCCCCCAGGTCAGCTCCGGCGCCTACGAGCGTATGGCCTTCACCCCCTGGCCCGACCACGTGTTCGGCAAGGCTTACCGTGAGGGCGGCGCCGAGGCGATCAAGAAGATGTGGACGCTGGGCACGAACCCCAACCAGATCGTTTCCCCTGGCATGTGGACCCTGGGCAGCTACCGCGCCGGTGAGCGTGCGGTGCTGGAGCGCAACGAGCGCTGGGGCGAGTGGAACAAGGACAGCCGTGGCAACGCGCTGCCTTACCTCGCCAGCGCCTCCTACCGCATCGTGGGTGACGCCAACGCGGCGCTCGCCGCTTACCTCGCCGGTCAGATCGACAGCGTCGCGGTCCGCAACGCCGACGACCTCGCGCAGATCAAGCGGGCGATGGACGCTGGCCGTCTGAAGGCCACGTTGATCCCCAACGTCAGCCCCCAGGCGACGAGCCAGTGGATCACCTTCAACTGGAACAAGGCGGGCGATCCCTTCAAGCAGAAGCTCTTCCGCGACGTGCGCTTCCGCCGCGCGATGAGCCACATCGCCAACCGCAAGGCGATGGTCGACCTCGCGCTGGGTGGTCTGGGCACCGAGACGTACTACAGCGTCTACCCGATCTTCCGCCAGCAGATCGCGGCGGGCGCCAGCGCTCCCAAGTACCCCTACAACCTGCAAGCGGCGACCAACCTGCTGCGCCAGATGGGCTTCACCAAGAAGAACGCCCAGGGTTACCTGGTCGACAACAGCGGCAAGGTGCTGGAATTCAACCTCTCCACCAACGCAGGCAACACTGTCCGCGAGCAGCTGGGCCGCATCTTCGCCGACGAGGCCAAGAAGGTCGGCGTGAAGGTCAACTTCACCCCCATCGACTTCAACAACCTCGTCAACCAGCTCACCTCCAAGGGCGAGAACCGTCCCTTCGACGCGATCCTGCTGGGGCTGGCGAACGGCAGCAACGTGTGGCCCTTCGGGTCCAACGTGACCCCCTGCGGCGGCAACCTGCACAGCTATAACAACAACTCCAAGGGCACCTGCCTGACCTCGCAGGAAACCCTGATGACCAAGCTGTACTTCCAGGGCGACGCGACGCTCGACGACGCCAAGCGCCGCGCCATCGGTGGGCAGATCATGAAGGCCGAGGGCGAGCTGCAGCCCGTGATCTACCTGGTCGGCGGCAACTACCACGTGACCTTTAACGAGCGTCTCGGCGGCGAGTACCCCCGCACCATGATGGACGCCTACTACGGCAGCCGCGACCTCGCGCTGACCTTCGTCAAGTAACCTCCCGCCCGCACGTACACGGGGGGTGGCTCGCACACGCGGGCTGCCCCCCACTCGCGTGAACTCTCAGGAGCGCCCCATGATTCCATTTCTCCTGCGGCGGGTGGTCCAGTCCATTCCGACGCTGCTGCTCGCCAGCGTGCTGATCTTTTTCGTGATCCAACTCGCGCCCGGTGATTTTTTGACCCCGGCCCGACTTAACCCCAACATCAGTCCTGAGCAGCTTGAGAATCTGTCCCGGAACTTCGGGCTGGACCGCTCGATTCCAGAGCAGTACCTGCGCTGGATGGGCAACATGTTCCGGGGCGATTTTGGGCTGTCCTTTCAGTACCAGCAGCCTGTGCTGGATGTGGTCTGGCCGCGCATCAAGAACTCGCTGTGGCTGGTGCTGCTGAGCACGCTGCTGTTTTATGCCATCGCCATCCCGGTCGGGGTCTATGGGGCTGTGCGCCAGAACTCCCTGGGCGATAAGTTCATCAATGTGGTGCTGTACTTTCTGCTGGGGTTCCCGAGCTTCTTCCTGGCCCTGATCATCATTTACTTCATCCTGCTGGCGCGGGACGCCACCGGCCTGGATATTCCCATTGGCGGCATGACCAGCAACAATTACGAGCAGCTCTCAAGCCTGGGCCGCGTCTGGGACATCGTCAAACACCTGATCATTCCGGCGGTGGTGCTGGCGATCTCGGACGCAGCGGGGCTAACCCGCGTGATTCGTGGGCAGATGCTGGAAGTCATGCGCTCGGACTACGTGCGAACGGCACGGGCCAAGGGTGTCAACGAGCGGAGCGTGATCTGGAAGCACACCTTCCGTAACGGCATCCTGCCCATCGTGGCGAACATTGGTGGATTGCTTCCGGCGGCAATCAGCGGGGCCGGATTCATGGAAGTGGTGTTCGCCTATCCTGGCGTCACGCCCATGCTGCTGACTGCCATCAACACCCAGGACCTGTACCTGATTGCTGGATTCACGGTCATCACGACCATCCTGCTGGTGATCGGGAATGCGATCAGCGATCTACTCCTCGCCGTGGTTGACCCACGCGTGAAGGTTGCCTGAGGAGTCTTCTGATATGACTACGACTTCTCCCACCACCAAGGCTCCCCGCGCCAAGGGCCAATCCCAGCTCTCGGTTGCCTGGGCACAGTTCCGCAAAAACCGCCTTGCCCAGATCGGCGGAACATTCCTGATCCTGCTGTATCTGATGGCGGTCTTTGCACCCTTCCTTGCACCCGATGGGCTGTCGAGCTACTCGACCACCAACATCACCCGTTTCCACCCACCCACGCCGATCCAGTTCCGCGATCCGGAGACGGGCGCGTTTACCCGGCCCTTCGTGTATCAGTACACGCAGCAACTTAATCTGGAAACCTTCGTCAACGAGTACCAGCCCACCACGACACGCTGCCCCATCTACTTTGGGGTGCGCGGCGACGAATACCGGCTGCTAGGGCTGATTCCGGGCAACATCCACCTGTTCGGCACCGGACAGGAGAATCCGGACTGCAACGTGTACCTGATGGGTGGCGAGGGGTTGGGCCGTGACCTCTTTACTCGCATCATGTATGCCTCGCAGATCTCGCTGACCATCGGTGTGGGGGCGGTCCTGATCTCCACGATCATCGGCCTGCTGATGGGCGCGATGGCCGCTTTCTTCGGGGGTGTGGTTGATACCATCATCATGCGTCTGGTCGAGGTGCTCGCCAGCATTCCGACCCTTTTCCTGCTGATTTTGCTGCGTTCGGTGTTTCCCCAGGATATCAACCCGATCTTCGCGCTGTACATGATTCTGGGCCTGGTGGCATTTATCGGCTGGGGCGGCCTGGCCCGTGTGACCCGTGGACAACTGCTCAGCGTGCGGGAACTGGACTTCGTGTCGGCGGCGCAGGCGCTCGGCGCGGGCAACGGCCGCATCATGTGGCGGCACATGCTGCCCACCATGACCACTTATGTGATCGTGAGTCTGAGTCTGGGGATTCCGGGCGCGATCCTGACCGAATCGGGACTGAGCTTCTTGGGCATAGGGGCGGTCGAGCCGTACGTGTCGTGGGGCAGTCTGCTGACCCAGGCGCAGGAAGGCGGCTTTTCCAGCTTCACCCAGCGGCCGTGGACGCTGATTCCTGGCTTCTTCATCGTGTTTACGGTGATGGCCTTCCAGTTGCTGGGCGACGGTCTGCGCGACGCCTTCGACCCACGCAAGCGGTCGTGAGCGCTCTGGCTTCGTAAGCTTTCTGACGGCGCCGCCCCATGCACGCGGGGCGGCGCAACTTATCCCCCCGGGATGCCTGTATGATGACGGGCGTGTTCCGCAACGTGGCGCAGGAGATGGAGGAAAGATGACCCATCAGGGTGAGGTTCTGCTGGCCGTCAATGGCCTGAAGACGTACTTCAACACCGACGACGGTGTGGTGAAGAGTGTGGACGGGGTAACCTTCCACATCAAAAAGGGCGAGACGCTCGCGGTGGTGGGGGAGTCCGGCTCGGGCAAGAGCGTGACCAGCCTGTCGATCATGCGCCTGATTCCGATGCCGCCCGGCCAGATTGTGGACGGCGAGATTCTGTTCACCGGCAAGGACGGCGTGCAGAAGAACATCGTGAATCTGCCGGAAGCCGAGATGCGCCGCATTCGCGGCAACGACATCTCGATGATCTTTCAGGAGCCAATGACCAGCCTCAACCCGGTGTACACCATCGGGGACCAGATCGGCGAGGCAGTCATGCTGCACCAGGGCAAGAACAAGCGCGAGGCCCTGGCAGTCGCTACGGAGATGCTGCGGTTGGTGGGCATCCCCGCGCCGGAAAAGCGCGTGAACGAGTACCCGCACCAGATGTCGGGCGGGATGCGTCAGCGCGTGATGATCGCGATGGCGCTGTCGTGCAACCCGGCCCTGTTGATCGCAGACGAGCCGACCACGGCGCTCGATGTGACGATTCAGGCGCAAATTCTGGACCTGATGCGCAAGCTGCAGCAGGAAATCGGCATGAGCATCCTGTTCATCACCCACAACCTTGGGGTGGTCGCCGAAATGGCCGACCGGGTCGTGGTGATGTACGGCGGGCGCGTGGTCGAGGAAGGCGACGTGGTCGAGATTTTCAAGGCGCCTCGCCACCCCTACACCATGGGACTGCTGAACTCGATTCCCCGCGCCGGGGACGCCGCGCACGTGCCGGGTCAGCCCAAGCAGCGGCTGGAGGCGATTCCGGGCAACGTGCCCAATCCCCTGAACCTGCCTCCCGGTTGCCCCTTCGAGCCGCGCTGCAAATTCGCGGTGGAGGCGTGCAGCGAGGCGGTGCCCCCGCTGTTCGACACGGGCGGCGGCCACGTGGCCCGCTGCATCCGCTGGCAGGAGTTCGAGCAGGCCCAGCATGAGGTGAACGCATGACCCGCACGGTGATTACCGCTGACCCCGGCGACGTGTCCGTGGCGGCCCAGACGCCCGGTATGGTCGCGGCGCCCCAGACCGCCGAGACGCTGCTGGAGGTCAACAACCTTCAGAAGTACTTTCCCATCCGGGGCGGCCTGCTCTCACGCGTGGTGGGCAACGTCAAGGCCGTTAACGACGTGTCCTTTAAGCTGGGGCGCGGCGAGGTGGTCGGGCTGGTGGGCGAGTCGGGCTCGGGCAAGACGACCGCCGGACGGGCGATTCTGCGCCTGATCGAGCCCACGGGGGGGCAGGTCATCTTCAACGGGACCGACATCACCCAGCTCTCCAAGGGCCAGATGCGCGACTACCGCCGGGAGATGCAGATTATCTTCCAGGACCCCTTTGCCTCCCTCAACCCGCGCATGACGGTGTCCGACATCATCGGCGAGGCGATGCAGATTCATAACCTGCACCCCGGCCGGGACCGCATCGACCGCATCGCGGAACTGCTGTCCAAGGTGGGCCTGCGCCCCGAGCACATGCGCCGTTACCCCCACGAGTTCTCGGGCGGTCAGCGCCAGCGCATCGGGATTGCGCGTGCGCTGGCGGTGAACCCCAGCTTCATCGTGGCGGATGAGCCGGTGTCGGCGCTCGACGTGTCCATTCAGGCGCAGGTCGTCAACCTGCTGCAAGACCTTCAGGAAGAACTGGGCCTGACGGTGCTGTTCATCGCGCACGACCTCGCCGTCGTGGAGTACATCTGCGACCGCATCATCGTGATGTACCTGGGCCGCGTGATGGAAATCGCGCCCAGCCGCGAGTTGAACACTAACCCCAAGCACCCCTACACGGAGGCCCTGCTCTCAGCCGCGCCCGTGCCTGACCCCACCGTCAAGCGCCAGCGCATCATTCTGGAAGGTGACATTCCCAGCCCGATTAACCCGCCCTCGGGCTGCGTGTTCCGCACCCGTTGCCGCTACGCGATCGACGACTGCGCCAAGATCGTGCCCGAGCTGCGCGAGGTGGGGCCGGGACACTTCAAGGCGTGCATCCGGGACGACATTCTGTAATCGCCGCCCCGCAGGGGCCGAGCGAAGCGAGAAACGAGAGGAGCACCGGGGCGCCCCGGTGCTCTTGCCGTCGTGGGCGGGAGGGCCTGAGCTTCTGCTGGGGCGTCCGTTTTTGCTGGGGGCTGACCGCTGACGACTGACCGCTCTCCCTCTCACACTTCATCAGCCCCCGCCCGCCAAGCTGCTCTCATGAGACAGCTTCTGACAGCGGCACTTGCGGCGGCACTCGGCACGGCCTCGGCGGCAGACCTCCGCATCTATCCCAGCTTCACGGAGGTGCGCGAGCCGGTGCGGGCGACGGGCACCACCCTGACGGTCACCCTGCCGGAGGCGGCCTGGGCCGGGCTGATTCCGGGCACGCTGGACCTCGACGGGCTGCCCTTTACCTCGGCGGTGCAGCGGCAGGAGCCGAACTGGCTGGCCTCGCTGGAGGGGAAGACGGTGTTCCTGAAGCGGGAAGGCGAACCTACGCAGCCCGTCACCCTGATCCGGGCGCGGGACTTGCTGGTGCGCGACGCCCAGGGACGGTACCTGACCGCCCGCTATGAAGATCTCAGCTTTGATGTGGCGCCACCCGTCAACGCCCTGTCGCCTATCCAGACGCTGACCTTCACGCTGCCGCAGGCGGGCGCGGGGACGCTGGCCTACCTGACGCGGGGGGTGACCTGGGCGCCGCGCTACACCCTGCGGGCGAGCAACCAGGGTGCTCAGCTCTCGGCGCTGGCGGACATTCGCAACGGCACCGACCTCGCCTACGACGTGAAGGCGACCGAGCTGTACGCCGGGGACGTGGAGGTGCGCGGCCAGCCGGTGCCCTTCCCGCAGGCGGCCTTCCGCAACGAGGCGGCCGATGCGGCAGAAACGGTGACGACTGCTGCCCCCACCATCAACTCCCAGGGCGAGCTGCGCGGCCTCTACCGCTACGCCCTCTCCGCCCCCTTCACCCTGCCCGCCAACAGCGTGGTCACGCTGCCCTTCCTGACGCCCAAGCTGACGGGGTTCGAGCGCTACGCAGGCCTGAACACCTACTTCACCCCGCAGAACACGTCGGGCACGCTGAGCCGCTTCTACCGCCTCAAGGCCGACGAGCGCCTGCCCGGCGGATTGATCACCGTGCGCGAGGAGGGGCGGCTGGTGGGCCAGACCAGCATTCCCGAGACGGCGCAGGGCGCCCAGATCGAGTTTAGCCTCGGCAACGACCCCGACGTGCGGTATACGCGGGCGGTGCAGACCGTGAGCAGCGAGCGCAACGCCCAGGGCAACCCGGTCAGGACGACCTACCGGGTGACCTACACCTTCGAGAGCAGCAAGGACCGCGCCGTCCGCGCCGAGGTCACCGAGATCGTGGGGGGCCGCCGCATCGTGATCGACTCGGCCCCGGCCCGCCAGAACCAGGCCCGCGCCGAACTGCGGGTGGACGTGCCCGCGAATGGCCGGGCGACCAGGAGCTTTACAGTGGTGGTGGATAACAGCTAGCCGCCAGCACAAGGGCCTTTGCTTAAGCAGAGGCCCTTTCTTGCTGGTCGCTGGAAGCTGGCCGCTCTACACGATTCCTCCCAGATACGCCCGCGCGTCCGCCTTGACCGGCATGAAATAGGCGTGCTGGCGCCTCTCCCGCGCGAAGGCGAGCAGCTCGGCGGCAAAGGTGCGATTCCACTCCAGCGTGGGCGCGAAGGTGCGGGGGAAGACGGCGTGGTTGCGTGCCCGCCAGTAGTTCAACGAGGAAAGGGTCAGCACGCTCGTCGCGCCCCACCAGACCTCGGCCTCCTGGGGAATCAGGTCGGCGTAGGCGGCCAGCAGCCGCAGGTCGAAGAAGGGCTGGGTGAAAAAGCCACAGGCGCCCGCCTCCAGCTTGCGCTCCAGGTAGTCACGCTCGCGGGCGAGGCTCTGGCGGTAGGGGTCCAGCCCCGCGTAGACACGCACGTGCGGCAGCTCTCGCCGGAAACGCCGGATCGCCCGCACCGCGTCCACGTCGTACACGCGGGCGCTCATGTCGGCGGGGGCGTCCCCGGTGACGATCAGCACCTCGTCGATGCCGAAAGTCGCCAGGGCGTCCACCATCGCCAGCGGGCCGTCCGGGTCAAGGTCCACGGCGCGGATGTGCGGAATGGCGCGGTAGCGGGGCCGGGCAAAGGCGCACCCCTGCCAGGACCGGGTCGAGTAGCGGGTCAGGTCCACCACGTTGACGGTGTCCACGCCGGGGAGGTACTGCGCCACCGCCTCCAGTTCCGCACGCAGGCCACTGCGCGAGCGGGGGACGAGTTCGACCGAGATGCGGCTCACTGGCCGCCTCCGGCGGCGGGTCGAGGGGTCAAGGCGTCGAGCGGTCGAGGGAGATTATCCGGTCTCGACTTCTCGACCTCTCGACCCGCCGCGTCATAGCCCAGAATCGGCCCCAGCCAACGCTCCGCCTCCTCCACCGTCCAGCCTTTCCGCCTCGCGTAATCCTCCACCCCATCGCGCCCGATGCGGCTCACGGCGAAGTAGCGGGCTTCGGGGTGGGCGAAGTACAGGCCGGAGACGGCGGCGGCGGGCGTCATCGCGCACGACTCGGTGAGTGCGAGGCCGATGTCTTCGGCGTGCAGGAGGTCGAAAATGGTGCGTTTCTCCGTGTGGTCGGGTTGGGCGGGGTAGCCGGGCGCGGGGCGGATGCCGACATAGCGCTCGCGGATGAGGTCGTCGTTGCCTAACGTCTCTTCGGGCGCGTAGCCCCAGTAGTGCGTTCGCACGTCGCGGTGGAGCTTCTCAGCGAACGCCTCAGCCAGCCGGTCCGCCACCGCTTTGGTCAGGATGCTCATGTAGTCGTCGTGCTGCCGCTCGAACTCGCGGCTCAACTCCTCAGCCCCGTGGATGGCGACCGCGAAGGCGCCGATGTGGTCGCCGCGCAGTCCCACGAAGTCGGCCAGGGCCGTATTTGGTGTCGTTTGATCGCGCTGTTGGCGCAGGGTGTGGAGCGTGATGGTCGAGAGGTCCAGGGGTCGAGAGGTCGAGTCGGGACTGTCCTCGACCCCTCGACTCCTCGACCACTCGACTACGATGTCGTCCCCCTCGCGCCAGGCGGGCCACAGGCCGATCACGCCACGCGCCGTCATCAGGCCCTCATCCACGACTCGTTTCAGGAGTGCCTGAGCGTCGCCCAGCAGTTTCCGGGCCTCCGCGCCGCGCAGGGGATCGGTCAGGATGTTGGGGTAAATTCCCTTCATCTCCCAGGCGATGAAAAAGGGCGTCCAGTCGATGTATTCGAGGAGTTCGGCGATGGGGTGCTCAACCACCGTCCGGCCCAGGATACGCGGCGTGGGTACGGCGGCGGGGGAGAGGCGGGGCGCACGCTCGCGGGCTTCGTTCAACGGGATCAGCCGGACCTGCCGCTCGCCGTGCCGTTCGCGCAGGGCCTCGTATTCGGCGCGGGTGCGTTTCTGCACGGCCTCCGGGTCGCTCAGCAGGTCACCCACCACGCCGACCGCGCGGCTGGCGTCGAGGACGTGGACGACTGTGCCGTCGTAGGCCGGGTCAATCTTGACCGCCGTGTGGGCGCGGCTGGTCGTGGCGCCGCCGATCAGGAGGGGTGTCTTCAGGCCGCGCCGCGTCATCTCCCGCGCCACGTTCACCATCTCGTCGAGACTGGGGGTAATGAGGCCGGAGAGCCCGATCACGTCTGCGCCCATCTCCCGCGCCGTGTCCAGAATCTTCTCGCCCGGCACCATCACGCCGAGGTCGGTCACCTGGTACCCGTTGCAGGCGAGCACCACGCCCACGATGTTCTTGCCGATGTCGTGCACGTCGCCCTTCACGGTGGCGAGGAGGACCTTGCCCTTCCCGCTGCTGCCCGTCTGCTCGGCCTCCAGGTAGGGGGTGAGGTGGGCGACGGCGCGTTTCATCACGCGGGCGGACTTGACCACCTGCGGCAGGAACATCTTCCCGGCCCCGAAGAGGTCACCCACCACGTTCATCCCGTCCATCAGCGGCCCCTCGATCACGGCCAGGGGCGAGCCGAGGAGATGATACGCCTCCTCCGCGTCCTCCGTCACGTAATCAGTAATGCCTTGAACGAGGGCGTGTTTCAACCGCTCAGCAACCGGAAGTTCACGCCACGCGCTCTGGGCGCTCGCTTCCCGCTTCACGTCCTTGTAACCCTCGGCAAGCTGAATCAGCCGTTCGGTCGCGTCCGGCCTCCGCGCCAGAATCACGTCCTCCACCGCCTCGCGCAACTCCGGCTCGATGTCGTCGTACACGGCGAGCATCCCCGCGTTGACGATGCCCATGTCGAGGCCCGCCCGGACCCCGTGATACAGGAAGACGGCGTGCATCGCCTCGCGGACGTGGTTGTTGCCCCGGAAAGAGAAGGACACGTTGCTGATCCCGCCCGACACGAGCGCCCCCGGCAGGTTCGCCTTGATCCAGCACGTCGCCTCAATGAAGTCCAGCGCGTAACGGTCGTGTTCCTCCAGCCCCGTCGCCACGGTGAGCACGTTGGGGTCGAAGATGATGTCCTGGGGCGGGAAATGCGCTTCTGCGGTCAGCAACTTATAAGCGCGGGAGGTGATTTCAATGCGACGCTCCAAGTTGTCTGCCTGCCCCTCCTCGTCGAAGGCCATGACGACGGCGGCGGCCCCGTAGCGGCGCAGCAGCCGCGCCCGCTCCAGAAACTTTGCCTCCCCGTCCTTGAGGGAGATCGAGTTCACGACCGCCTTGCCCTGCACGCGCTTGAGGCCCGCTTCGAGAATCTCCCACTTGGAGGAGTCGAGCATCAGCGGCACGCGGGAAATGTCCGGCTCGCCCGCGAGGAGGTTGACGAACTTCACCATCGCGCCTTCGCCGTCCAGCATCCCCTCGTCGAAGTTCAAGTCCACCAGTTGGGCGCCGTTCTGGACCTGCTGCCGAGCGATTTTGAGGCCCGCGTCGTAGTCGCCCGTAAGGATCGCCTTGGCGAACTTGGGGCTGCCCGTAACATTCGTCCGCTCGCCCACGTTCACGAAATTCGTTTCAGGCGTGACGGTGAAAGCTTCCAGGCCGCTCAGGCGGAGGTAGGGCGGGAGCCTGGGAGCGGTTCGGGGAGGAAGACCGTCTACCGCCTCCCTGATCGCACGGATGTGCTCGGGCGTCGTCCCGCAGCAGCCGCCCACGATGTTGACCAGCCCCTCCTCGGCGAAGGAACGCAGGACGGCGGCCGTGTGCCCCGGCGTCTCGTCGTACTCCCCGAAGGCGTTGGGCAGGCCCGCGTTGGGGTGGACGGAGACGAGTGCTTCCGTGTTCGCCGCAATCGCCCGCAGGTGGGGCCGCAGCAAATCCGCTCCCAACGCACAGTTCAACCCCAGGCTGAAGAGGTTCGCGTGCTCGGTGCTCACCGCGAACGCTTCCGGCGTCTGCCCACTCAACGTGCGCCCCGAGGCGTCCGTAATCGTCCCCGACAGCATGATGGGGAGGGTCTTCCCGGCCCTGGCGAACACCTCCTCGCAGGCGAAGAGGGCCGCCTTCGCGTTCAGAGTGTCGAAGACGGTCTCGATCAGGAGGAGGTCGGCGCCGCCTGCCAGCAGTCCCTCGACCTGCTCCGCATACGCGGCGACCAGATCGTCGAAGGTGACGTTGCGGAACTCGGGCCGCTCCACGTCGGGGGAGAGGGTGGCCGTGCGGTTCGTGGGACCGACCGACCCGGCGACCCAGCGGGGGCGACCGTCGCGGGCCTCGAACTCGTCGGCGACCTCGCGGGCCAGCCTCGCCCCGGCCTCGTTCATGTCTCGCACCAGATGTTCGGTGCCGTAGTCCGCCTGGGAAATCGACGTGGAGTTGAAGGTGTTCGTGGAGGCGATGTCTGCGCCCGCCTCGAAGTACACGCAGTGAACGTCCCGAATCACGTCGGGCCGCGTCAGTTGCAACAGGTCGAAGTTGCCCCGGTACATCCGCAACGGGTCGGCCTCATCCCAGCGGAAGTCGCCCTCCGTCAGCCCCGCCCGCTGGAGCATGGTGCCCCAGGCCCCGTCGAGCACCAGAATCCGTTCCCGCGCGTGTGCGCGAATGTCGCGTGTGTCTGCCGCCATGAAATCACCCCGGTCGAACAACGGGCCGCCCGTCTGTGCTCAGCAGCCCGTGAAATCTCGAATGCGCCCTCTAGCGCCGCCTCTGGGCCATCGCCTCCCGCCGCGCCATCGTTGGCCGCGTGTGGCGGGAGCTTTCCCGGATGGGCACCGCTGCCGTGATGGGGGCCGGTTGCCGCGCCGTCCCTGGGCGGGAAAAGCCCTCGGGCGCTCTGGATGGCCGTGCTCAAGCGGGCACGACTGCGGGGAGGATAGCGTGGGGACTCCGGGGCCAACTGGAGTGGAATGGACAGGTGCGGCCTCAGCCTGTCTCGACTCCTTTCCGCAATCGCCAGCGCTGCACCTTACCGCTGGGGGTGCGCGGCAGTTCGGGCAGGCGGGTGAAGGTTAGCGGGCGCAGGCGGCGGGGGAGCGACTCGCGCAGGGCGGCGTGCCACTCGGGGTCGCCCGGCGCGTCCGGTTCCGGCACCACGAAGGCGTGCAGGGCCTGGCCGTATTCGGCGTCGGGAACCGGGTACACCGCGCACTCGCGGACGCCGGGCAGCGCGGCGATCCGGGCCTCGACCTCCGCCGGAAAGACATTCTCGCCGCCGATCAGCAGCAGGTCGTCCGCCCGGCCCGTCACGAAGAGGCGGCCCTCCGCGTCCCATCTTCCCAGGTCGCCCGTCGCCCGGCCACGCCCCACCGCGATCTCGCCCCGGTCCCCCTCCAGCCGCACCCGCACGCCGGGAAGGGGGCGGCCCACCGTGCCGGGCGCCGCGCCGAGGTCGGCGGGCGTGGCGAGGGAAATCAGGCCCGCCTCGGTCGAGCCGTAGAGGTTGAACAGTACGTGGCCCAGCCGTTCCCGCGCCCGCACCGCCAGCGCCGGGTCCAGCGGGGCCGAGCCGCACACGACGGTGCGGAGGGCCGGGGCCGTCCCGTCGGCTTCCGCGAGGAGGCGGTGCAGCACGGTGGGGACCAGCACCAGCACCTCGATTCGCTCGCGCTCCAGCGTGGCCCACAGCTCGCGGGCACCCCGCCCCGCCGCGAGGTGGACGGGTGCCCCCATCCCCAGCCCCAGCGCGAGGGCCGCCAGCCCATGCCCGTGAAAGAGCGGGAGCGGCAGCAGGGTGGGCGCTCCCGCCCGCAGGTTCAGCGCCTCCAGCAGCGCCCCCGCGCTCGCCAGCGCCGCCCCCGGCGACCACGAGCGGCGCACGACCCGCGCTTCGCCCGTCGTGCCGGAGGTCAGCAGGACCGGGCGCCCCGCGTGGGGTGGGAGTGGCCTGCGGGGGCGCGGAGACAGGAGGTCGTCCAAGCTCCACACCGGCACCCCGCCGCACCAGTCCTCCCCCAGCGGAGCGTCCACCAGCAGTGCCCGGAGGCCGTGCGCCCGCACTAGCACTCCCAACGCCGTCTCCGACTGCGCCGGGTTCAGCAGGGTCACCCGCAGCCCCAGCCGCAGCGCCCCCAGCAGGGCGGCCACCGCGTTCGCACCCTGCCCGGCCCGCAGCCCGACCGCCTGACCGGGGCGGAGGTGGGGGGCCAGGGCCGCCGTCACCCGGTCCGCCCGCTCCCGCAACTCCCCGAAAGTCACCGGGCCGTCCCCGTCCACCAGCGCCACCCGACCCGGCTCCCGGCCCGCCCACCACGCGGCCAGCGCGTAGAGGCCCGGTCCCTCGCGGGTCAGGGTGCCCAGCAGCCCCGCCAGGGTGGACGCGGGAGTGGGGGAGAGGAGGCCGCTGCGCCGTACCGCTCGCCAGACGGCCCTCACCGCCGACTCCAGCGCCGCTCGGCTTCTTCCAGCCGGGCCAGCCCACTCGCCAGCAGCCCCGGCGCGAGGAGGCCCGCGACCTCTACCGGGCGCAGCCACCAGGGGGCGACCCGCAGCACCGGGCGCACCAGCGGCAGCAGCGCGGCGTGGGCGGCCTCGTCCGCGCTCAGGGCGGGCAGGAAGCGGTAGGCGCGGGTGGGGGCGCTCATGGGCGTCTGCACCAGGGGAAGGTACACGCTGGCGACCCGCACGCCCTGGCCCCGGACCTCGGTCCCCAGGGCGTGCAGCCACAGGTCGAAGCCCGCCTTGCTGCCCTGGTAGGCCCCCCAGCGCGGCGCCCCCACATGCCGCGCCGAGACGCTGGAGACGTTCACGATCACGCCGCCCCGCCGCACCAGCCCCGGCAACAGCCCCAGCAGCAGCGCCGCCGGGCCGCTGAAATTGACCGCGAGCAGCCGCCCCAGATCATCCCGCGCCGCCCCCTCCAGCGCCGGGCGCCGCACCGATTTCCCCGCGTTGCTGACCACCGCCCACAGGTCCGGGTGCTCGGCCCCGATTCGCGCGGCGACCGCCCTCACCGCCTCGGGGTCGGCCAGGTCGGCGGGGTAGACGTGTGCTCGGCCCCCTCTCGCGCAGATGTCCGCCGCGACTTCCTCCAGCCGCTCCGCCCGCCGCGCGAGCAGCAGCACCTCGGCCCCCGCTGCCCCCAGTTGCCGCGCCGCCGCCTCCCCGATGCCCGACGACGCCCCCGTCACGAGGACTGGGCGACCCGCGACCGCCGCCCGCAGCGCCTCCGGGTCACGGCAGGCGGGCGGGGAGAGCAGCAGGCGGGAGAGGGACATGGGCCGATGCTGGCATATGGGGGCGGGGGCAGCCGCCACACGGTGGGCCACCTCCAGTCCTCTTCCCTCCTGCCCCTGGGCAGCGACGCTTCGGGCGGGCGCCGCCCCTCACCCCACCGTCTCCAGTGCCCTCGGATAGCTCCCGATGATCTTCGCGTAGCTCGCCTTCCTGAGCACCCCGGCGAGGGCCTGCGCCACCTTCGGGTCGTGGGCCGAACCCTCGATGTCCACATAGATCAGGTAGCTCCAGGCCCGGTCGCGGCGCGGCCTCGACTCGATGCGCGAGAGGTTCAGGCCGCGCAACTCGCTGAGCGTCTCGACCAGAAAGCCGGGCGTGTGGCGCACGGCGAAGACGAGGCTGGTCTTGTGCGGGGCGTCCGAGGGCTCGGGCTCGCGGCGTGAGAGCAGCAGGAAGCGGGTGAAATTAAACGGTTCGTCCTCGATCTCGCGGGCGAGGATGTGCAGACCGTACAGCTCGGCGGCGCGGGCGGAGGCGATGGCGGCCTCGTCCCTCGCGCCCCGCGCGGCGAGGTCTTGGGCGCTGCCCGCCGTGTCGTGCGCGGCGACGGGCTGCCACCCGTGCTGGCGAATCAGCCCGGTGCACTGGTCGAGCGCGGGCTGCTGCGAGACGACCCGGCGGATGTCCTCCAGGGGCACACCCGGCAGCGCCATCAGGCAGTGAGAGACGCGCACGACGACCTCGCCCACGACGTGCAGGTCCGTCTCGGCCAGCAGGTCGGTGGTCTGGTGAATCGCCCCCATCAGGCTGTTCTCGACCGGGAGGACCCCGTAGTCGGCCCCGCCGCCCTCCACCGCCGCCGCGACCTCGTGAAAGGTGGGAAAGCCGCGCGTGCCCACGCCCGTGTGGCAAATCCCGGCGCTTCCCAGCGCGTGCAGGGCCGCGATCTCGCCGTAGGCTCCCGGATTCCCCTGAAAGGCCACCACGGGAAGGGACCGCGTCCCCGATTGACCTGCTGTGCCTGGCCCGTTCATGGGAGGTAGGCTAGCGTGCCTGCCCCCGCGCCGGTGGGGCGTACACTGCCGGGGTGCTTCCCCTGATGCCCGATCCGGTGCTCGACCTCGACGCCGCCGCCCTCAGCGCTGCCACGCGCCGGGGCGACCTCACCGCGCTGGAGGTGACCCGCACCTACCTCGCCCGGTTGCGGGCGCATAACCCCCGTCTGCGGGCCGTCATCACGGTCAACGAGGCCGCCGAGGCCGACGCCGAGCGCCTCGACGCCCTGCCTCCCGAGCGGCGCGGACCGCTGCACGGCCTGCCCCTGCTGATCAAGGACAACATCGACGTGGCGGGGCTGCCCACGACGGCCGGAAGCCTGCTGATGACCCGGCACGTGCCCCGGCAGGATGCGCCGCTGGTGGCCCGGCTGCGGGCGGCGGGTGCGGTAATCCTGGGCAAGGCGAACCTGACCGAGTGGGCCAACTTCATGACCCTGGGGATGACGAACGGCTACTCCGGGGCGGGCGGCCAGACGGTGAATCCCTGGGGCGAGGGCATCGACACGGGCGGATCGTCAAGCGGGAGCGGCGTGGCGGTCGCGGCGCGGCTGTGCGTGGCGGCGGTCGGCACCGAGACGAGCGGCAGCATCCTCAGCCCGGCGCAGCAAAGCGGTGTGATCGGCCTCAAGCCCACCGTCGGCCTGATTCCGCGCACGGGCGTGGTGCCCATTTCGCACAGCCAGGACACCGCCGGGCCGATCACCCGCTCGGTGCGCGACGCGGCCCTGCTCGCCGGGGTGATGGCCGGTCCCGACGAGGCGGACGAGGCCAGCCGCCGTTTCCCGGTGCCGGGGCTGGACCTGCCCGAGGGGGCGCTCGCGGGCACCCAGATCGGCGTGATGCGCGAGCCTCCCGGCGGCCCCCTCTCCCCGGCGGAGACGGCCGCCCTCGCCCGCGCCGAAGCCGTGCTCACTGAGGCCGGGGCCACCCTGCGCGACGTGACGCTGGCGACCGCCGGGGACCTGAGCGGCTGGCGGCTGGAAGTTCTGGTGTACGAGTTCAAGCATGACCTGAACGCTTACCTCGCCGGGGTGCAGGACGGTCCCCGCAGCCTCGCGGAGGTGATCGCCGGAAACGACGAGGACCCCGAACGCTTCCAGCGCTACGGGCAGACGCTGCTGCATGCCGCCGAGGGGACGCGTGGCGACCTCTCGGAGCGGGCGTACCGCGAGGCACGGGCACGTGACCTCGACCTCTCGCGGACGCGGGGCCTCGATCCGCTGTTTGCGGACGGCTTCGACGCGCTGCTGTGGCCGGGACTGCGCGGCTACGCGGTGGCGGCCAAGGCGGGCTATCCCAGCGTGACGGTGCCGACCGGACTGCACGAGGGCGCCCCAACCGGGGTGCTGCTGACTGGCCCGGCGGCGAGCGACGGGCGCGTGCTGGCGCTGGCCGCCGACCTCAACCTGCGCCTGGGTGGGGTGCAGTTTCCGCCCGACCCAAGCTGATTATCCGGAAGGACCGTGTGGGGGCGGCTTGACCCCCCGCCCCGCTCCGCCTTACCATGCAGCGGCCCCAATTTACGGAGGCTCGGGGGCGGTTAGCTCAGTGGTAGAGCTTTCGCTTTACACGCGACGGGTCGGGGGTTCAAATCCCTCACCGCCCACCAACAACGCCGTCCAAGACGGCGTTCTTTTTTTCACCCCTCTCACCTCTAGGAGTGACAGACAACTGACAGACAAGTGTTCAGGCGCCGCGCCGCGCTGAGGCACCGATGGGCCCAGGTTCCCAGTGGAGCGCCCATCAAGTGGTCCCTCCGGAACAGACGCGAAGGCCTCTGCTCTAAGCAGGGGCCTTCCTTGTCGTCATTCAGGCCACCTAGCCTAGGTCAGGCTGTCCCCGGGTGCGCCGTGAGCCTCCTAGGTCAGCCCCATCTGCTCTTTGGCTACCTGGATGACCTGCGCCTGGCGCTCTTGGCTGCGCTGCGCGTAGCGCAGCGTCATCAGGGGCGAGGTATGGCCCACCACCTCCTGCAGGTCTTTCAGGCTCAGCACGCGGCTCACCAGGGCGCTGGTGATGAACGAGGCCCGGATGGAGTGAAACTCCCGGTCGTCCACCCGCGCCCTCTCCAGCACCAGCGCCCACTCGCGCCGCACATTCCGGGAGCTGAGCGGCGTGCCGTGGCGGGTCGGGAACAGGGGCTCGTACGCCTGGGCGGGTGGCGGGGGCGGCATCCAGCCTTCAGGCAGTCCAGAGACCGAGCGTGCCTGCGCCGCCCGCCGCTGCTTCTCGCGTACTTCGTCAGGCACGGCGCGGCGCTGCCCCCACAGCGGTGGTGCCATGAACAAGAAGCTCCCCTTGGACGCAGGCGAGACCGTTCCCCTGGCCATGCTCGCCATCGCTCAAGCGCGGGTGGGATTCAGGCGAAGGGTCCTGAACCATGAGGCGAGGGCCCCCTCAGGATCCGCCTGGCAGCAGAAGCACCACACCGCCCAGCACCAGCAACCCGGCGGGCACCAGCCAGCCGCCCAGAGTGCCGCCCAGAAGCACCGTCAGGAGGGCCGGAGCGGTGCCCGCGGCGAAGCGCAGCCTGCCGTTCCCGCTCAGACTGGCCGGCCCCGCCTGCCCCAGCCACGCCAGCAGTGTCAAGGCCACGCCCGGCATCAGCAGGGCCGAGAGCACCAGCCCCGCTGAGCCCCAGCCCATCCAGGTGGCGCCCAGCGCCCCCAGGCCCAGCAGCAGGCCCAGCGTGACGCCCGCAGGCAGGACCCGGGCCAGCCGCCCCTGCCAGCCGGGCAGCGGCAAGGTCGCGGGCACCACCGGGCCCAGCACTACCAGCAGCGGGGCGAGCATCTGCCCGAAGAGGAGCGGCGCGGCGCGGGTCAGCATGGGGTCCAGCCCCAGGGTCGGAGACAGGCTGGCGGCCAGGACGCCCAGGGGCAGGGCGAGCAGCAGGAGGCCGGGCGTGCGGGTCAGGTGCAGCCCGCTGCGCCACAGGGAGGCCTGGAAGGCGCCCGTGCCCCGCAGGGGCCAGGTCCACCGGCGCGGGGCCCGCGTGCCGTCCGGCCGCACGTCCGGCACCGGCAGGCCCAGGCGCCGGGCGCCGCGCCGCAGGTCCTCGACCTGGGCGTGCACCACCAGCGTGGCGGGAACGTCCCCGCTCCAGAAGCCCCGCCAGAGCCGCCCGAGGATCAGGACGCCGACGAGCAGGGAGAGCGGCAGCACCGCGGGATGCAGGCCACCCAGGAGGGGCAGCAGGAAGAGGCCCACGAGGCGGGCCCGGACCACCCGGTCTCCACTGACCCCGCTGTCATACCAGAGGGCCTGGGCCAGCAGGCGGCCGATGCTCAGCAGCGGCAGGCTGACCGCGACCACCCACCAGGTGGGGAACCAGGCCCACAGCAAGAGCCCCAGGGCCAGACTCTGCAGCAGAGCGGGTCCCAGCCGGGCGAGCAACGGACCCAGCCAGGCCTGCCACGGTGGGGCGGGGGTTCGCAGCAACAGGGCGTCCGTGGGGCTCAGGGTCAGGACCGGGCGCCGGACCAGCGCGGCCGACCCCCACCAGGCCGCCATCAGCGCCCCCACCACCACCGGGTCGGGCGCGGCCAGGGGCACCCGGGAGGTCTGCCAGAGGCTGACCAGCCCCACCAGCAGGGCGGCCCCGAGATACGCGCCCATCAGGAGCAGGCCCGATGTTCGCCAGCTCTCCCAGGTGCGCCGGGCGCCGCGCCGCCACCTCAGCGTCTGGAGGGCCCACAGCCCGGCGTCCTTCACGCGACGGACTCCGCGCCGCGCAACTCTCCCTGGTGGAGGTCGAGGACGCGGTGGGGCAGGCCATCCAGATCGGTGCCGTGGGTGGTGAGCAGCACGCTGCCCCCGGACTGGACGCGCTCTCCCAGGGCCTGCCGCAGGACGTCCCGTGACCCGGCGTCCAGGGTGCTGAAGGGCTCGTCGAGCAGGGTGAGCGGGAGCGTCAGTCCCAGGAACAGGCTGAGGGCGACCTTCTGGCGGGTGCCGCGCGACAGGTCTGACGGCCAGGCGTCCAGCCAGGGGGAGAGCCCGAACGCGCGGGCGAGGTCGAGGACCGGCTCCGGCGACCGGATCCACGCGGCGGCCATGAACTGGAGGTTCTCTTCCACCGTGAGGTCGTCCAGCAGGGTGGGTTCGGTGGAGACGAAGGCCGTCTGGGCGCGGGCGGGCCGGGAGCCGGGCGGGTGGCCGTGCAGGTCAAGGGTGCCCTGATAGGGCAGGTCCCCGGCGAGCGCGCGCAGCAGGGTGGTCTTGCCCGCGCCGTTCTCGCCCCGCAGGTGGGTCAGCTCGCCCGGCCGGAGGCTCAGGTGCGGCACGGTCAGGATGAAGCGGCCCGCGGCCGTGAGATGCACGTCCTGGGCGGTCAGGAGGGGGCGGGCAGCCTGGGGGGGGACGGTCATCGGGTCCGGGTACGGGGGCGTTGACGCGGAAGTTCCAGCCCCGAGGCGTACTTTGCCTGCCAGCCGACCCTCCCTGGCTCAAGTCCGCGCGAGGCTGCGCTCCCGGTCGGGAGACGAAGATCAGGCCCGGCCGGGTCCGGGGTTGACCTCATGGGTGCAGGTGTTCGGCCAGGTGCCCTGCGGGCGGCGGAGCGTGATGGTGAGGAACGGCTCGAACGTCTCCATATTCAGCTGGCGGGCATAGGCCACGCTGAGCCCCCCGATGGTCGCAGGCCCGGCAGCGTCCGCACCGGTGTGGTTGGCCCCCAGCCAGCGGCTCAGGGCCTGCACGTCGCGGGGCGTGCTGCCCAGGCACTGCTGGGCGACGGTGCCCAGTTGACGGTCCACCTGCGCGAGTTGCCGGTCGGTGAGGGGTCCGCCGCGCATGGTGAAGGTCACGTCGCGGATGGGGGTGCCGGGCACCGTGCGCGTGCTGAGGGTGTACTCGAAGGGCACCGCTGCGAGGTCACTGATCAGCAGGCCGTTCGCGCCTGTGGCGCGGATATGCCCGCCCCCTTGCAGGGCCACCTGCTTGAGGGACAGGGGGGCGGCCAGGGCCGACAGGGGAGTGAGCAGCACCATCAGGGCAAGCCAGGTCTTCATGGGAGTCTCCAGTCCTGGGATAGCACAGACCACCTTTCCAAGCGGCCCACTTCAGCGGGGCGGCCAGGATTCACCCTCCATACGACCAGTTGACATAGACCAGTCTGCAACGCAAACTATACCCATGACACAAAGCACTTTTTGCCCCCGACTTCCCCGTTCCTGTTTCATGGGCGCGGCCGAGGCCCGCGCGGCGATGCTGCCCCTGCTCGTGCTGGCGGCGTTCACGGTGGCCGAGCGGCTGCCGGCGGTGGGCTGGGGACCGGGGCTGCCCCTCGCCGTCGCGCTGACGGTAGCCGCCCTGGTGCGGCCCCGGCGCGCGGCGCTGGTGATGGCCCTGGGGGTCGGCCTGGTGGCGCTGGGCGTGGGCTCCGGGGAAACGGCTCCGGCGCTGGCGGGTCTGCTGGTCGTCCTCCTGTCGCCACTCGCGGCTCGGCGCTGAGCGGGAAGGGACACCGCCATGACCATGAACCTGCCCAACCCCGCCGACCACGCCCGGCTCCAGTCGCTGACCCAGGCCTACTCCCGCTTCTCGCACAACGCCCTGGGACTGGGGCACTTCTACGGGGCGGCCGTGCTGCCGCTGACCCTCTGGCTGGGCCGCACCCTGGACCAGCCGCGCCTGCTGAGCCTCTGGACGCTGGTGGTGGCGGTGGGCTTCTACCTCGTCATCAAGGCAGCGCAGGCCCGCTACCAGACGCTGGGCGAGGTCAAGGAACGGCCGGCCTCCGACCGGTTCCTGATGGGTCTGCTCAGTGGGGTGGGCGTGATGGCGCTCCTGAGCGCGGTGCTCGTCGGGGCCGGGGTCTTCACTTGGGCGGAGCTGATGCCGGCCCTGGCAGGCGACACGCAGGCCACCCAGGCCGTCGTGCTGCTGCTCGCCGCCCTGCCCGCCCTGGTCCGGCTGGTCAAGACCGCCCGCACACCCACGATGGGACTGGTGCTGTATGCCGCCGTGCTGGTGGGCAGCCGGGCCGATGACCTGGCTGCCTGGCGGGTCGGGATGCAGTGGGGAGCCGTGGCTCTGGTGAGTGCTTTTCTGGTGTATCTCGCCGTTCGGCAGCACCGTGAAGGCCAGCGCATTGCCACCGAACTGCGCGAGATGCGGGCCCGACTGGGCCTGACGGTGACTGCGTGAGCGCCCAGGACCCCCCGGGTCCGCCCGACCCCCTGCATGCGCTGCTCGGCCTCGACCGGGTGATTCACGAACCGGTGCGCCTCGCCATCCTGTCGCTGCTGGCCGGCGCCCAGGAGGCCGAGTTCAAGTTCCTGGAGTCCGCGCTGGGGCTGAGCAAGGGCAACCTCTCCAGCCACGCGGCCAAGCTGGAAGACGCCGGGTATATCGAGGTGCACAAGGCCTTCCGCGGCAAGCTGCCTGTCACGAGCTACCGCATCACGGAGGCGGGCCGCGCCGCGCTGGACGCCTACTGGGCGGCCCTGAGGGGGGCGGCGCCGGGCGGAAGCTGACGGGCGTCCTGACCAGCACCGCCCCCCGCACGTTCCGTTGCGGCGGCGCAGGCCACGCCCGGCGATGGCCACTTACGCCCGTCCCGTCAGCACCGCCGCCCCTGCCGCGAGCCGCCGCGCCGTGCTGGGGTGATCGTGGAACAGCACCTCCGTCAGGCGGGAGACGTTGGGGTCGCTCAGGTTGTCGTGGCCCAGGCGCTCCAGCACCCGGCGCATGGCGTCCAAGTCGCCCGTGAGCCGCAGGGCGTCTGCGTCGGCCCGGTACTCCATGTGCCGTTTCAGGGCATTGCCCAGCAGGTCGAGCGCCTTTTGCGCGACCATGAAGGTGGCCGCCAGCAGCGGAATCGCCGCGATGTCACCGGCGCCCTGCAAGCCCGCCCAGCCCCCCAGCGCCCCGAGCAGCGTGGCGGCCGCGCCCACCATGGTCATTAGGGACAGCCACTGCCAGCCCAGCAGCCGCCACAGGTCCCGGCGCCGGAAGTGCGCGAGTTCGTGCGCGATCACGAAGCGCAGGGCGTCGTCATCCGCTCCGGCGAGCAGGGTGTCGCTCAGGATCAGCTCCGCCCCTCTCGGCCCCGGCTGCACGAAGGCATTGGACATGCGGGTGTCGCCCGAGACGTGGGCCACGCTGACCTGCCGCAGCCGGACCCCGGCCTGCGCGAAGACCTCCCCCGCGATCCGCTCCACGCGGGCGTCCTTGGGTGGTTCGATGCGGGTGAGGCGGCGGCTCAGCCACGGCTGCGCGAGCGCGAGTCCCCCCAGCAGGGCCGTGATGACCCCCGCCGCGCCGGGCAGCCAGGCGGTCGGGGCGGCGCGGAACACCGTATTCAGGCCCAGGTAGATGCCTGCCGAGACGGTGTCGCCGATCAGGGTGCGCTGACCCCACTTGCCGAGCCACTTCCCGGGCGAGAGCCGCAGCAGTCCGGCCCGCCGGTCGGGGAGGTAGCCCAGCGCGTAGCTCAGCGGCAGGAACGTCAGCGACAGGCCCAGCGAGTAAACGCCCACGAAGGCCGCCCGCTCGAGAAAGGCGTCGCCCCCGCCCAGTGCCTCGCGCAATCCGGCCGCGCCGCCGCTGCCCACCAGCAGCAGATTCAGCGTGACATTGACGAGGGGCAAGAGGGTGGCCCGCGTGGTCTTCAGGCGTTGGTGATCGCGCTGCGCTTCGGGCGTCACGGCGGTGGGGGCAGGAGCGGTGGGGGCGGTCTGGGGCAGGGTCGTCATGGTGGGGCCTCCTGGGGCGGGCAAAGGGCGGGGACGGCCGGGGCGCGGGGCACTCCGGCGGGGGCGGACGGGGGAGGGTCAGGTCAGGGGATCACTCGGTCTGCGCGGCGTACAGGGCGCCGGGAAACAGCAGCCGGACGGCGGTGCACACGCGGCGCTCCGGGGCGGGGCCGTGGGCGGCGTAGCGGGCGAACAGCGCCCCGAGGTCGCGTTCGAAGTCGGCGTACTGCTCGGCGCTGAGGCTGAGGGTCTGAATATTCGCGATCAGGGCGTAGCTCAGGAGTTCGGCGGGTGGGGGGTCGGCCTCGAAGGGCGTGACTTCGCCGAGCCGCAGGGTAAAGGCCCCCTCCAGCCGCTCTTGGCTCAGCTCCTGGGCACGCTCCCGTACGGCCGCGGTAAAGCGGCCTTCCAGTTCGCGGAAGAAGGGCGCAAAGGTATCGGACACGTCGGCAGCGGCCGTCAGGCGGTAGGGCACCACGAAGCTCCGCGCCACCACCTGGTACCGCGTGCGCTTGCCGGGGCCGGGAACGCCGCGCAGCAGCTCCAGGTCCAGCAGCCGCCGCACGTGGTAGGTCGTGCGGTTGGCAGGCTGACCGAGCTGCCTCGCTGCCTCACTGGGGGTGGCAGGCTCGGCAAAGGCCCCCAGCACGCTCATGGTCTGCGGGTCCAGCAGCGCGCGTGCCTGCTGCGGCGTCTGGGCGGTGTGGGCTTCGGTCATGCCCCCATGATGCGGGCCGTCCTTTTCAGGTGGGAGGGCCAAATCTGAAAAGCTGCTGGGCGTGCGTGCGCCTCTCCGGGTGGGATCAGGCTGAGCGGAAGCGCCAGTCGCAGGAACAGGCTGAGGGCGACCTCCGGCCACTTGCCCAGGTGATGCTTGACGCTCATCTCCCAGATGCTGGCCGCGCTCACCACCAGCGTGTTGCCCGGATGGCGCAGGATCTGCGTCACGGCGGCGCTAAGGTACTCTGGCGCCCCTGCCGGATCACCGCCCCGAATCGGCCCAGCCCCCGTCGGGGCCGTCACGGCCCGACCGGCTCGCTGGGAGGAAAACGCTGAAGCGGGCGCCCCCCAGGGGAGAGGCCGCCGCGCTGGCCTGACCGCCGTGCGCCCCGGCGAGGGCCTTGACGATGGCGAGGCCCAGGCCGCTGCCGCCTGTGTCGCGCGTGCGGCTCTCGTCCAGGCGCGTGAAGCGGGCGAACACGGCGCGGCGCAGCGGCTCGGGAATGCCGGGGCCGTCGTCGTCAACGTGCAAGACGGCCTGCCCCCCGCCGGAGTCCACCTGAAGCTCGACCCGGCGGTGGGCGTGGCGCAGGGCGTTGTCGACCAGGTTGGCGGTGACCTGCCGCACCCGGTCCCGGTCGGCCAGCAGGGGCGCGGGGCGGGCGCTGAGCCGCAGCTCGATGCCCTGGGCGGCGGCCCGGTCGCTCAGGTCCCGCACGACCTGCGCGGCGATCTCGGCCAGGTCGACCGGCTGGGGGTGCAGGCCCAGTTTGCCCGCGTCGGCCAGGGTCAGCGTGCGCAGGTCGCCCACCAGCCGGGTCAGCAGCTGCACCTGACCGCTCAGCAGCGCGATCTGCCCGGCCTCCAGTGGATAGATGCCGTCCTCGAGGGCGTCGAGCCGCGCCTGGATGATGGCGATCGGCGTGCGCAACTCGTGTGCGATGTCGGCGATGGCCTGTCGGCGCTCACGTTCGAGGGCTTCGAGGTTGCCCGCCATCTCGTTGAAGGTGCGGGCCAGCTCGGCCACCTCGCGGTCGCCGCGCAGCAGGGGTGCCCGGGCCGAGAGGTCCCCGGCCGCGAGCCGGGTCGTCGCCGCCGTGACCGCGCCCAGGGGCCGGGCCACCCGGCGGGCCAGCCACAGGCTCAGCAGGGCCGCGAGTCCGGCAGCCACCAGGCCCCCCTCGACCAGGCTGCCCTGCACGTCGCGCACGAAGGAGCGGTTGCGCGGGTTCAGGGCAGCGGGCAGTCCGGCGGTCCTGGTCCGTCCCCGAACCGGCCCGTCCACCGCGCCGGGGTCAGGCGCCGCCTCGCCCGTGCCCGGGGCGGGAGCTGGCACCCCGGCCCGGCTGGGGAGGGGAGGGGGCGGCGGCGGCTCCTCGCCCCGGCGCTCCGCGGCCTGGCGCTCCCGCAAGTAGGCCTGAACCTCGGGGGGCAACCGGGCGACCTCGCGCTGCACCGCCAGATTGGAAAACAGGAACATTGCCCCCACCGCCAGCGCCGCCCTGCCGGACCTGGGGACGCTGGTGGCCCGGGCACGCGCCAACACCGCGGAGGTGATTCAGGCCCAGAACGCCCTGGCCGCCGCGCAGGAATCGCTCGAGGAACAGCAGCGCGACGTGCGGTTGCCGGACCTCACCGCCAGCGTGCGCTACGGCCCCAGCAGTGGCGGCGGCCTGAGCGCGAGCCTGAACATCAAGGAGGGCAGCGCGGGCCTGGGCTACTCGCTGCCCTTCGGGGGAACGGCGCCGGCGGGGGTCACCCAGGCCGAACTCTCGCTGCGGGTGGCCCAGCAGAACGCCGAACTGAACGTCCGCACCCTCTACAGCGCCGCCCAGAGCGCGGCCCTGACCGTGGCCTCGCAGCAGACCGCCGTGGAGGTCGCCCGCTCCGCCCTGAGTGCGGCGCAGGCCCGCCTCACGGCCAGGACCGGCACCGCCGACGACGTGACGGCCGCCGCCCTCGGTCCCGCGCAGGCCGAGCGCGACCTCGTGCAGGCCCGCGCGGCCCAGCAGACCGCCCTTCTTCGCATCGAGAACGCCGCCGGAGGTTCCCTGTGATTGTCCGCCCTGTCCCCCCGGTCGTGGACCTGCTCGGCGTGCGCAAGACCTACGCCCAGGGCGACGTGGTGTTCGAGGCCCTGTCCGGCGTGAGCCTCCAGATTCATCAGGGGGAGATGGTCGCCCTGATGGGACCCTCCGGCAGCGGCAAGACCACCCTGATGCAGATTATCGGGCTGCTGGACCGCCCCAGCAGCGGCACCTACCACCTCGCCGGGCGCGACGTGACCACCCTGACGGAAAACGAGCGGGCCGAGGCCCGCAACCGCGAGCTGGGCTTCGTCTTTCAGGCGTTTCACCTGCTGCCGCGCCAGACGCTGCTGGAGAACGTGGAGGTTCCCATGACCTACGCCGGGGTGCCCCCCCGCGAGCGCCGGGAGCGGGCGCTGGAGCTGCTGGCCGAGGTCGGGCTGGCCGACAAGGCGGGCAACCGGCCCACCCAGATCAGCGGCGGGCAAAAGCAGCGGGTGGCGATCGCCCGGGCGCTCGCGGGGCGGCCCCGGCTGCTGCTCGCCGACGAGCCGACCGGCAACCTCGACACCCGCACCTCTGAAGAAGTCATGGGCCTGTTCGCCCGGCTGCACGCCCAGGGCACCACCGTCATCCTGGTCACCCACGAGGCCGACATCGGCGCGTATGCCGAGCGGGTGGTGCGGGTGCGCGACGGCCTGATCGAGCGCGACGAGCGGCAAAGGCCCCACCGCCCCCCACCGCCCCCCGCCGCCGCCGCCGCCGAGACCCCCTCCAGTGAGGCGGCGCCATGACCGTGGCCGGGCAGCCGGGCGAACAGCCGGGGACAGGTCAGCCGCAGCCGGGGCGACCCGGCACCGACCCCCGCGAGGTCACGGGAGCGCCTCCCCAGGGCCGGGGCGGCATCGGTCTGGGCGGGGCCTTTGTGATCGCGTGGCGGGCCATCGTAGGCACGCCCATGCGCTCGTTTCTCACGGCACTGGGGGTGATTATCGGGGTGGCGGCGGTCATCGCGCTGACCGCCATCGGGCAGGGCAGCACGGCGGGCGTGACCCGGAACCTCGAGTCGCTGGGCACCAACCTCCTGACCGTGCAGAGCGCCCGCGGCCAGCCGGGCGGCTCGCTGGTGCGCGGCGGCCCCCGGCAGACGGTCACGCTGGAAGACGCCGAGGCGCTGGCCGGGGCCTTTGGCACGCGGGTCGCGGGGGTGGCCCCCACCACCCAGAGCAGCGTGCAGGCCAAGGTCGGCAGCGTCAATACCCAGGTCACGCTGCTGGGCACCTGGCCCGCCTACGAGACGGTCCGCAACAGCCCCGTCCAGAGCGGCAGCTATTTCACGGACGCGGACGTGGAGGGCCGCAAGCGCGTGGCGGTGATCGGCTCGCAGGTGGCGACGGACCTCTTCGCCGACGGCAGTGACCCGGTGGGGCAAAAGATCCGGCTGGGCGCCGTGACCTTCACGGTGGTCGGCGTGCTGCCCGACAAGGGCGACAGCGGCTTCGGCAACGCCAACGCGCAGGTCCTGATTCCGCTGAGCACCTACCTGCGCCGCTTTTCCCGCACCAACAGCGCGAGCGGCGAGCCGACCGTCAACAACGTCTACCTCCAGGCCGCCGACAAGGACGACCTGACCCCCCTCCAGGCCGACGTGACCGCGCTGATGGCCGAGCGCCACGAACTGGCCGACCCCGAAAGCTACGACTTTCAGGTGCAGAACCAGGCCGACTCGCTGGCGAGCCTGAACAGCGTGACCAGCACCCTGACGCTGCTGGTGGGCGCCATCGCGGGCATCAGCCTGCTGGTCGGCGGCATCGGGATCATGAACATCATGCTGGTCAGCGTGACCGAGCGCACCCGCGAGATCGGCATCCGCAAGGCGCTGGGCGCCAAACCGCGCGACATCCTGACCCAGTTTCTGGTCGAGGCGGCGCTGCTCTCGGTCGGCGGCGGAATCATCGGGCTGGCGCTGGGCATCGCCGCGGCCCACGCGGGAAGCGCCTTTGGCATCGCCCCGGTCTTTTCCGCCGCGCCCATCGCCGTGGCGTTTGTCTTCAGCGCCTTTGTCGGCGTGTTCTTCGGCTACTACCCGGCGGCCCGCGCCGCCCGGCTGGACCCGGTCGACAGCCTCCGGCACGAGTGAGCCCACGAGTGGGCCGGGTTCCGGCCGCACCTCCGCCCCCTCCCATTCCCAAATTCAAGGAGACCCCCATGCCCCGACGCCTGACCTCCGGCCTGATCCTCACCCTCGCCCTCCTCCCGGTCGCCGCTGCCCAGACGGGCACCCGGCAGCCCAGCGCCCAGGCCCGCGCCCGCATGGCGCAGATGCAGCCCGTGATGGACCTCGCGCAGACGGTCCGCCTGCTGCCCGAGCTGGAAAAGAACCGGGCCACCGCCGTGACGAAGACGCAGGCCAGGTCCCTGATCACCATCCTGACGGCGCTGCAAAAGCCTGGGGGGGTGGCGCCCAACACTGCCGGAAGGTACCTGACCCAGATCGAGGACAGGATTCTGACGGCCCGCCAGCTCACGGTGCTCGACGGCCTGCTGATCAAGGCCGAGCAGGAGCAGGCCGCCCGGCGGGCACAGGTGCAGAGCAGCCAGGGTCAGGGCCGGACCGGCGTGAGAATTCCGGGCATACCGGGCCGCATCGGCGGGGCGCAGGGGCAGGGGCGCCCCGACACCTCCGGCGCAGCCTCCCGTTCGCCCCAGGACAGCGCGTTTAACCCCTTTGCCCAGGGGCCAGCGGCAGACGCCCTCAAGAGTTACCTGGCCGTGCTGCGCAAGAAGTAGGCGCGGAAAGGCGGTAGGGGGGGCGCCGGCGTGTTCGCCCGTTCGCCCCTCATCCCTCCCCGGCTGAGCGGGGGGTGACCAGGATCACGTCCGGGGGCGGCACGATTAGCACCTGGTCAATGCGCGGGCCGTCGAGGTCCACGACCTCCAGGGTCCAGCCGCCCACCTGGGTCCGCGCCCCCACCTGCGGGAACTCGCCCAGGGCTTCAAGGACATAACCCGCCAGGGTGCTGAACTCCTCCGGGTCCTGCCGGGGCAGGGGGAGGGTGGCCCGCAGGTCGTGCATGGGCACGCCGCCGTCCACCAGAAAGGAGCCGTCCTCGCGCCGCACGATCATCTCCTCCTCGCCGGGGGCGTCGACCCCCGCCAGCTCGGTCAGGAGGTCGGTGGCGGTCAGCAGCCCGGAGAACAGGCCGTACTCGTCCACCACGATGGCGAGGCGCTGATGCCCGCCCTCAGTCAGGCGCGAGAGCGCGTCCTCAGCCCAGGCGGTTTCGGGCACGAACAGCACGGGCTGCATCAGGTCGGTGAGCGACTCGCCCGTGCGCGACGCCCGCAGCACGTCCACCACCCGCACCTGCCCGATCACCTCGCCGGAAGCGGTGGTCAGGGGGTAGCGGTCGTGCGGGGCGGCGAGCACCTGCTCGATGCTCTCGGAAACGGGCGCGGCGGCCGAGAGCAGCACCACGTCGGCGCGGTGGGTCATCAGGTCGCGCACCCGGCGGTCGTTGAAGCGCAGCACGTGGTCGATGCGCTCCGTCTCGCCCGCTTCCAGGCTGCCGCTCTCGGCGGCTTGCAGGGCGAGCGCCTTGACGTCCTCCTCGGTAATCTTTTCCTGCGGCTCGCCGCGTAGCCCCAGCAGCCACAGCAGGCCGCGGGTGGTGCCTTCCAGCAGCCACACGACCGGCCGCATCACCCGCGAGAGCACCGTGAAAAAGGGGGCCACCCGCGCCGCCAGCCCCTCGGGGTCGCGCAGGGCGATGTTCTTGGGGGCGAGTTCACCCAGCACGAGCGAGAGAAAAGTCACCAGCAGCACGACCGCCACCGACGCGGCCGACCCCGCCGACTCCCCGAACAGGGGCCGCAGCGCGGGTTCGAGGTACTGGGTCAGGCTGCCCCCTGCGAAGACGGCGCTGATGGTGCCGATCAACGTGATGCCGATCTGCACGGTCGCCAGAAACGCGCCGGGCCGCTCGGCGAGGGCCAGCGCCCGCGCCGCGCCCCTGTGCCCGGCGGTCGCCCGCGCCTGAAGCCGCGACTTGCGGGCCGACACCACGCCCAGCTCCGACCCCGAGAACAGACCATTCACGATCAGCAGCAGCACCAGGATGCCGAACTCCAGCCAGGGATTGCCCACGGGGGGCAGTGTACGGGAGCGGGGCCAGGACACGCGGCGGCAGCGTGCCCCCGCCCGGCCCCCGATATGCGAGGATGCCCGCCGTGTCTGCCGCGCCCGCCGTCCCCGTGCCTGCCCCGCCCCGCACCCTGGGGGCCGGGCTGCTGCTGACCGTCCTCGTCGTGGCCTTCGAGTCGATGGCGGTGGGCACCGTGCTCCCGCGCGTGGCCGACGAGTTGCGGGGGCTGGCGCTTTACGGCTGGGCGTCGAGCGCCTTTTTGCTCTCCAGCCTGTTCGGGGCGGTGCTGGGCGGCGTGCTGGGCGACCGCCGGGGCCTGATGTGGAGCGCCGGGTTCTCGCTGGCGGTGTTCGCGGCGGGGCTGCTGGTGGGCGGACTGGCCCCCACCATGACGGTGTTCGTGCTGGGGCGGCTGATTCAGGGGCTGGGGGCCGGGGGGCTGGGGGCACTGCCCTTCGCGGTCATCACGACCCGCTACCCGGAAGCGCAGCGGGCGCGGATGCTCGCCGCCGTCTCCTCGGCGTGGCTGTTGCCCGCGCTCGTCGGTCCCCTCATCGCCAGCCTGATCGCGGACCTGTGGTCGTGGCGCACGGTGTTCTGGGGGTTGGTGCCTGTCCTCGCCCTCGTCGCGCCGCTGTGCCTGTGGCCGCTGCGGGGTCCGGCACCCCGCGTGGGGGGACGGGCCGAGTCGCAGACCGCCCTGCTGTGGCCCGCCCTGGGGCTGGCGGCGTCGGCGGGAGCGCTGGTGGAGGGGCTGCGGTCGCCGGGACTCCTCGGCGGTGGACTGGTGGCGCTCGGCGCGGCCGGGACCGCGCTGACGGCCCGCCGCCTCTTTCCGGTGGGCCTGCTGCGGTTCGCGGGCGGCCTGCCCACGGCGCTCGCTGTACGGGGGCTGGCGGCGTTTGCGCTGCTGGGGACCAACTCCTTTCTGCCACTGGCGCTGAACGAGCTGCGCGGCCTCTCGCTGACGGCGGCGGGCTGGGTCCTGAGCCTGGGGGGAGCCACTTGGACGCTGGGGTCCTGGGTGCAGGCGCAGGTCGAGCGCCGTCTGGGCGCCGAGTCCCGGCCCCTGCGGGTGCGGGTGGGCCTGGGACTGATGGCGACCGGGCTGCTCACCAGCGCCCTGGCGGTGCTGGGGGGGTTGCCGCTGTGGGCCGTCTACCCGGCATGGGTGCTGGCCTGCCTGGGGATGGGGGTGGGCTACAACAGCAACAGCCTCTACGCGCTGGCCGCCGCCGACCCCGGAGAGTCGGGGCGGCTTTCCGGGCAGCTTGCCAATATTGAGGTGCTGTGCGTGGCGGTCGCCGCCGGTGTCGGCGGAGCCTTGATCGCCCGGCTGCCGCTGGAGCGGGCCTTCACGGTTGCCTTCGGGGTCACGCTGCTGGCGGCGGTGCTGGGGTGGCTGGCGGCGGGACGGCTGCGGCGGGGGTAGGGTGCCGCGGCTCCCGCAGTGGAGTCTCATGGAATCTTGGGTCAGGCATCAGACGGTCCTGACATCCCGGAGGCATGCTCAGGTATGAACCACGACGACCGCGACGTCCTGCCCGTCAATCCCACCCTGCGGGTCCGTACCCCCCTGTCCCCTTCCGATGACAGGCCTGCCGCGCAGGGTCCGGCGCCCGCCGATCTGGCCGACCGCGAGGCCCCACCCGTTCCGACCCCTGCCCGCGAGCACCTCAGCGCCGAGGAGGTGGAAGCCCTGGTGGGTCCGGACACCGGAGCAGGGGACACCGACCGCCCGTTGCAGCTGGCCGGGAACCTGAACCCCGACATGGAGGACTGACACGAAGTCCCGAAAAGGCAGGGCTGGGGGCACTGAAGCGCACGGGCCGTACAGCGTGTCTGCGCTCCCCATAATCCCCCCTGTGCCCTGATGCGGCGAAAGGCCACGGAGGGAGCTCCGCCAGTTGGCCTGACCCCGAATGGCGATCATTCCAGCAAAGCGAGCCGTCAAGAAGACGGGTTGCGGCGATGGCCGACCCTATGGCGCCCTCCCAGATGTCTGGGCTTCAGAGCAATCCCGTAGGACCCTCAGCGCACGAACACAAGCCGCCAGGGAGTAAGCCCCGGCGGCCTGCTGGCCTGAAACATTCCCCTCCTCAAATAAACAGCGGCGCGTCGGGGTCGTCCGGGAGGGGGCGGTCCTTGCGGGCCAGGAGCGCGGCCGCCGTGCCGATTCCCACCAGGGCGCCGAGCGCCAGGAGAGCGAAAACCCAGGTTATCGGGGCGTGGCTGCCGCTGCTGCGGTCTGAACTCATGCGGGCAGCATAACAGCCGCGTCCGGCGCTCCTCTCCCCCCCACGGGAAAGGCCGCCCTCACGGGAACATTTCCTAAAGGCGGCCACAGCCCAGGTCCCGTGGCCTCCCACACCTCCTTGCGCCCGGTGCCCTAGAACGGCCAGACCCGGGGAATGACCAGCAGCGACACTGCGAAGGTGACCGCCGTAAGGCCCGAACCGACCCGCACGAAGTCGAGGAAACGGTACCGACCCGGTCCATAGACCAGCATGCAGGACGGCTCCAGCGGCGTGATAAAGGAGTTGCTCGCCGCGATGGTGATGCCGATGACAAAAGGGCGGGGATCGTACCCCAGCGCCGTGGCCGTGCCGATGGCGAGGGGCAGCATGACCAGCGCCGCCGCCTGGTTGCTCATGGGCTGGGTCAGCGCCACCGTCACCGCGAAGAGGGCGGCGAGCAGGCCGTAGGGTCCCAGCGGCTCCAGCACCCCGGAGAGGGCGCCGGTCAGGACCCGCGCGGCCCCGGTGTCCTCGAAGGCCGTCCCGAAGGCCAGCATGCAGGCCACCAGCACGATCACCGGCCACTCCACCGAGCGGTAGGCCTCCTCCGGGGTGACCAGCCGCAGCGCGAGGGCGAGCGCCACCGCGATCACGACCGCCACGCTGAGAGGCAACACGCCCAGGCCCCCCAGCACCACCGCGCCGCCGAACAGCCCCAGGGCGAGGGGAGCGCGGCGCAGGTCCCGCTGCGCTTCGGTGAGGTCGCCCAGCACGGTGAGGTGGTCACCCAGCCCCCCGATGCGGTCGGGGGTGCCCTGAATCAGCAGCACGTCGCCGACCTGCACCCTCAGCCCGCCCAGACGCTCCACCGTCCGGGCGCGGCGGTGCAGGGCCAGCACCGAGAGGCCGTAGCGCTCGCGGAAGCGGGCCTCGCGCAGGGTGCGGCCGATCAGGAGGCTGCCGGGCAGCACCACTGCCTCCACCAGCCGCACCGGGGCTGAGCCCTCCACCTGCAACTTCTGCTCGCTCTTGGAAAAGACGCCCAGGGTGCTCTTGCCCGCCAGGATGCGCTCCGGCGGCCCCTCGACCGCCAGGGTGTCAAGTTCCTGTATCTGGAAGTCGGGGCCGGGGGCATAGATCGTCTGCTCGCCCCGGCGCACCGCCACCACCGTCAGGCCGTGGTCGCGGCCCAGCCCCGACTCGCGCAGGGTCTGCCCGGCGAGGGGACTGCCGGGCGCCACCGTCAGGTCCGCGAGGTAAGCCCGCAGCGAGGCTTCCAGCTCAGCCTCGCGCTCGGGAAGCAGCCGGGGCGCCACGAAAAAGAGGTACAGCAGGCCCACGACCGCCACCGGAATCCCGACCCAGGCCAGCTCGAAAAAGCCCAGGGGATCGAGCCCCGCTCCCGGCAGCGCCCCCGACACGACGAGGTTGGTGCTCGTCCCGATCACCGTGACCGTCCCGCCCAGGATGCTCGCGTAGGCCAGCGGCAGCAGTACCCGGCTGGGGGCGATTCCCGCCCGGCGGGCCAGCCCGGTCACCAGCGGCAGGAAGACGGCGGTGGTCGCCGTGTTGCTGGTAAAGGCGCTGACGCCCGCGACCGTGCCCAGCATGCCGCGCACCATCCCGGCGGCGTTCCGCGCCCGGCGGGCCAGCGCGGTGCCGATCCACTCGATCACCCCCGCCCGCAGCAGCATTTGCGTGAGGACAAAGAGGCCCGCGAGCGTGAGGACAGTGTCGCTGCCGAAGCCCGCGAAGGCCTCGCGGGTGGGGATCAGGCCCAGCACCAGCAGGGCCGCGAGCAGCAGCAGCGCCGTGACGTCGACGGGCAGCCACTCGGTGGCAAACAGCAGCAGCGCCAGCCCGAACAGCAGCAGCAGGATGGTCACGGGGTCCATGACGGGCTCCAGGCGTGGGGCTTGGAGGGGCTCAGGCGTCCGGCGTGCGCGGCTGTTCCGCGACCGCGCGGGCCAGCGTGACGATCAGCCGGGTCACGTCCGCGAAGATGAACAGGGCCACGCTCCCCACCCCGCCCGCGATCAGGGTCCAGAAGCCCTGGAACGCCTGCTCGTTCAGGTACTGCACCGCCGCCAGCCCCACCGCTGCCAGCCCCAGCACGACCGCCAGCACCCGCAGCCGCCCAACGAGCGCGTGCACCGCATTCGCCCGCTCGGCCAGCATGGGGAGGGCGGCGAGGGGGGCGGTGGGCTTGGCGGGGCGGTCTTGCGCCGACATTAGTTCTCCCGCTCCGGGTTCTGCGGGAGCGTTGGTGGAAGCGGGAGTCACGGGGACTTCCGCCTGCCTGGCCTCAGACGCGGGTGGCGGCGGAGCTGGGGAGACCGGAACGGGCGTGGCCGTCACCGTCGTCACCCGGCGGTTGGCCGGGTCTTTCGCGGCCACGCCGGACAGGCTGGAACCGGGGGCGGGCGAAGGCGCGGGGGTGGTCCCGAAGGTCTTGAAGCCGCCCGCGGCGGGCAGGGGCGCGGACGGGAGGTCCTTGGCGCGGGCCGTCGCGTCGCGGACCTGCGGGAAAAAGGCCTGCACCTCGGCGGGGTCAAAGCCCAGCAGGCTGGCCGTCAGGGCGGTCCCGGCAGGCGTCTCGACCCTGAGGAGGCCGTCGCCGTCGCTGTGGATGCGGTTGAGGTCGCGCAGGGTGACCCGGCGGGTGCCGCCCGCGTCCTGATAGATCAGCAGACCTTCCAGCAGCACGAAGAGGGCGTCTTCTTTCTCCAGGGTCGCCAGGGGCGTTCCGCCGATTCCCAGGCCCCGCAGGGCCGACTGCACTCGCTCGCTCATCACTGTGTCCTCACCTTGCCCGGCAGGATAGCGGCTCCGGGGCGGGAAGCAGGCAGGCGGCCACGGTTTTAACGCTCCCCTACCCCTTCCTCACCCGCCGCAGGCCCGCCTGCCTCCACACTGACCCATGACCGACAACCGATATGGAGACGCTCCGCTGGGCCGCAGCGTCGAGGAGATCGAGCAGGAGAGCGGCAACCTGGTCAATTCCTCACTGCCCGGCGAGACGGTCCGCGACAACGACACGGCCGCCGTGCCCGCCATCGTGAACAGCAACCAGAGTGCCAGCCCCGCCGTGGTCAACCCCGAGAACATGATGGTGAGTGGCGGCGGCGCGGACGACGGCACCGCCCATACCCACCGCGACGGCGGCGAGGAGACGAGCTGAGGGCTCGCCCCCTGCTTGATTCTCCCGCCTCCCGGCTCTTGGTCCGGGAGGCGACTTCATGCCCACGTCCGTCTCAGGCGGAGCCAGATGCTAGACGAGGTCACGGGGCCGGTAGGTGACGGCCTCCGCAAGGTGGGCTTCCGAGATGTGCTCCTGCCCGGCGAGGTCGGCCACGGTCCGGGCGACCTTCAACACACGGTCGAACCCGCGTCCCGTCAGGCCCAGTTGCCGGGCTGCCGCCCGCGCAAAGGCTTCCGGACCCGGCCCCAGGTGCGCGTGCTGCCGCAGCGCCTGCCCGGCGAGGTCGCTGTTGCGGCCCCCCTGCCGGGCGAGCATCCGGGCACGCGCGGTGGCCACCCGCTCGCGGACGACGGCGCTGGATTCGCCCTCTGGAGCGCGGGACAGCTCGTCCACAGTAAGTCTGGGTACGCGACACAAAATGTCCACGCGGTCGAGCAGCGGACCACTCAGCCTCCCGGCGTAGCGGGCACGTTCGGTCGGCGTGCAGGTGCAGGCCCGCTCGGGGTCGCCGAAGTGGCCGCACTTGCAGGGGTTCATTGCGGCCACAAGTTGGAAGTTGGCCGGGTAGGTGACGGTCGCCCGCGCCCGGCTGATCGAGACCGTGCGGTCTTCCAGGGGTTGCCTCAAGGTTTCCAGCGCCTTGCGCGAGAACTCCGGAAACTCGTCCAGAAAGAGCACGCCCCGGTGCGCGAGCGACACCTCGCCGGGGCGGGGGACGCTCCCGCCGCCGATCAGTCCGGCGTCGCTGACGGTGTGGTGCGGAGCGCGGTAGGGCGGCCGCCCCACCAGCCCGCCCCGCGTGGTCAGCAGCCCGGCCGCCGAGTGGATGCGGGTGACCTCCAGCGCCTCTGCGCGGGTCAGGGGCGGCAGCAGTCCCGGTGCCCGGCGGGCCAGCATCGTCTTGCCGCTGCCGGGCGAACCGATCATCAGGAGGTTGTGCCCGCCCGCGAGCGCAATTTCCAGCGCCCGCTTGGCCCCGCTCTGGCCCTTGAGGTCCGCGAGGTCGAGGGGGGTGTCCTCGTCGAGCGGCGTCTCGGGCGGCGAGGCGGGCGTGAGGGGAAGCTCTCCATTCAAGTGACGTACGGCCTCCAGCAGTGTTCCGGCCGGAAAAACCGTCACCCCGTCGATCAGGGCGGCCTCGGCGGCATTGGCGCCCGGCAGGAGCGCGGGCACTTCCTCCTGCGCGGCGAGGAGGGCCACGTTGACGGCCCCGGCGATGGGCCGCAGCGACCCGTCGAGGGCAAGTTCCCCAGCGCACACCAGTCCGCGCAGGGCCTCCGGCGGCAGCAATTCCTGCGCGGCGAGCAGCCCCAGCGCGATGGGAAGATCGTACAGCGGACCTTCCTTACGCAGGTCGGCGGGGGCGAGATTCACGGTGATGCGGGCGGCGGGAAAGGGCAGTGCGGCGTTGCGGACGGCCGCCCGGACCCGCTCGCGGGCCTCGCTGACGGCCTGATCGGGAAGGCCGACCACGGTGAAGGCAGGCAACCCAGGCGAAACATCCACCTCGACCTCGACGGGCACGGCGTCCACGCCGATCAGGGCCACGCTGCGGGCGCGGGCGAGCATCAGGCGGGCTCCAGCGGGGGCACGCCTACCAGCCCGACGGTCCCCGGCCCGGCGTGGACCAGCAGGACCGCCGTGATCTCGCGAGTGGCCCGCACCCGGACGTTGCGCAGGGCGAGTTCCCCGGCGAGCGTTCGGGCACCCTCCGGATTCCCGGCGTGCAGCACGGTGGCCTCCAACCCTTCCGGAAAAGAGCGGGCCAGTTCGCGCAGCGCCGCGTGGAAGCCCCGGATGCGGGCGGCGGCCTCGACCTTTCCGGCCTCCGCACGGATCACCGGGTGGACGTTGAGGAGTCCCGCCGCCGCTCCCGCCACCCGCGAGAGCCGCCCCCCCGCGACCAGCCAGCGCAGGCTGCCGGGCACGAAGCGCAGGAAGACCCGGTTCCCGAACCCCGCCAGCCGCCGGGCGACCTCGCCGGGGTCGGCTCCCCCGTCCAGCCAGACCCGCGCCTGACGCACCGCCGCTCCCAGCCCGAGGCTGAGGGTGCCCGTGTCCACGACCTCCACCTGGCCTCCGAATTCCTGGGCCGCCGTCACCGCCGAGGCGAAGGTGCCGCTGAGGTGAGAAGCCACCGGGAAGCACAGCACCCGCTCGGCCCCGGCCTCCAGCGCTTCCGCGTAAGCCTGCCGGAAGTCGCCGGGCACGGCCTGGGACGTGCGGGGCGCCCCGCCCTCCTCCATGCGGCGCACCAGGGTCGCCGGGTCCATCACGGGGAGACCGGGGCGGCGCACGGTGCCGGGATCGCTGTACAGGGTTCCGCCCACCTCCAGCGTGAGGCCGACCACCGAGACCCGGAGCTCAGCCCACTCGGCGGGAGTCAGGTCGGCCGTGCTGTCGGTCACCAGGGCCACGCGGCGGGGAGCCACATTCGACGGGGTCACGCGGCCAATCTAGCAGCCGAGCCCCGGCTGCCCACCCCGCGTTTGGGGGTGGGCGGCCGGGGCTCGCTGGGGGGAAGCTCAGGGGCGGGGGGGCAGCACGTCGGAGGCGGGGCGGGGCGCGGCCTCGGCGGGGGGCGCGACCGGGGGCACCACCGCCTGCGCGACCACGGTCTGGACCGGGGCAGGCTGCACTGGGGCGGGGCCAGCGGCGGGCGGGGTTTCGCGCAGGCTGCCCTCCAGCTCTTCCTTGAGGCCCTGGGTGCTGCGGCGGAACTCGCGGATGCCCGAACCCAGGCTCTTGCCGAGTTCGGGAAGTTTCTTGGGGCCGAACACCAGCAGGGCGATCACCAGAATGACCAGGAGTTCAGCGGGTCCGATATTGGGCATAGGACGACCTCCAGCGGCCAGTGTACGCTGGGCCGGTTAAGGCAAACGTCATAGGGACGGGGTTGACCGGTGGACGTAAGCTACACCCCCTCCTCCCCCTCCCGGTAGGCCCGCAGCGTCCCGTTCATGAACGCGACGTAGAGCGTCCCAGCGGCGGCCAGCGGCGTCGCCTGCACCCCTTCGCGCTCGCGGCGGCGCCAGCGCACGGCCCCGGTGTGAATGTCAAGCGCGGCGAGTTCGCCCTCCTCGGACGCCAGGAAGACCAAGCCCGCGCTCACGACCGGGCTGGCGGTGACCCGGCCCTCCAACGCAAACGCCCACACGTCCTCCCCGTCCGAGAGGCGCAGCGCCCGCACGGTCCCCCCCCAGCCCGCGACCAGCGCGAGGTCGGCAGTCAGGGCGGGGGCGGCCCAGATCTCGTCTTCCAGGTCGTAGGTCCAGAGGGTCGGCTCGGGGCTGTCGAGCACGGCGCGGCCCCCGTCGGCCCGGAGCGACAGGGCGTGGACCTCGCCGGGCCAGGTGGGGACGAGCAGGGTGGCGCGGCCCGGCGCGGTGGGGCGCAGGGCAGGGGTGGCGTGGACGGTGCCGACCTCGACCTTCCACAGCGGGGTGCCGGTGCGGGCGTCGAGGGCGTGCAGCCAGCCGTTCTCGTCGCACAGCAGCGCGGCGCCCGCCCACACGACCGGCGAGGCGGCGACCGGCCCCCCCGCCCGGTACGCCCAGGCGAGGTCCCCGGTGCGGGCGTTCAGCGCGTGCAGGTGACCGTCGCGGCTGGCGGCCAGGACCCGGCCCCCCCACAGGGTCGGTGCCCCGGTGAACTCGGCGCGGGCCTGGTGCTCCCAGACCTGCTCGCCGCCGCGCAGCCGCACCCGCCGCAGGGTGCCGTCCCACGCGCCGTACAGGATGTCCCCGCCCACGAAGGTCGCCGGGGCCGTCACCTCGTCGCGGGCGGCGTGGGTGGCGTAGGGCCGTCCCGACGTGTGCATCAGCACGAGCTGCCCACCCCGCGTGCCCACCGCGAGGAGGTCGCCCTCGCCCACCACGGCGGCGGGCCAGGTCACCTCGCCGGGCAGGGGCACGCTCCAGGCTTCGGTCAGGTTGCCCACGCGGGCCGGGCCGTCGGGATGCTCGCCCGTGCGGGTGCGTCCGCCCCGGTACTGGCCCCGTGCATGGGCGGTCCAGACCTCGCGCCGGGCCAGCGCCCACAGGTGCGCGGCGGCCTCGCCACTCTCGGGCCGCTCCTCCGGGTTCTTGGCGAGCAGGGCCAGCAGCACCCGCGCCACCGCGTCGGGCACGGCGGGGTTGAGGTCGCGGGGGTCGGGCGGCGGTTCGTAGACATGTTGAAAGAGGACGCTCTGGTCGCTGTCTCCCACGAAGGGCGGCGACCCGCAAGCCACCCGGTACAGCACCGCACCCAGCGCATAGAGGTCGCTGCGCGGCCCCACCCCCGACCCCCGCGCCTGCTCGGGGGCCATGTACGCGGGCGTGCCCAGCGTGACCCCGCTGCGGGTGAGGTGGCGGCTGTGTTCGGACAGGGCCACCAGCCCGAAGTCCATCAGCCGGGGCATCCGGGCCTCGTCCAGCAGCACGTTTCCCGGCGTGAGGTCGCGGTGGATGATCCCCTGCGCGTGAATAAAGCCCAGCGCCCGCGACGCGAAGCCCGCCGCCGTGAGGAAGGGGGTCAGCGACGCGGGAGAGTCCTCCAATGGCCCCAGCGCCGTGATTGGCCCGGCCAGCAGCGGCATGGTGAAAAAGGCGCGGGCGGGGCTGCCTCCCTCCCCCGGCACCTCCCCCAGGTCGAGGACGGGCACCACGCCGGGATGCGAGAGGCGGGCGAGCGTGCGGACCTCGCGCAGGAAGCGGGCGCGGTCGCCGTCGGGCAGGTGGGGATGCAGCACCTTGACGGCGACCTCGCGGCCCAGCAAGGTGTCTTCCGCGCGGTAGACCTTGGCGCTGCCGCCCTCGCCGATCAGGGCGTGCAGGCGGTAGCGCCCTCCCACCTCCGCGCCGACTTCCATCAGGGGGAAGCATAGCGGAGGGCGGGGGGGGAACTCCTTAACCCCGCCGTCCGCTTCGCGGCCTGCTCCTCAGTAAAGCCTCCAGAGCCCACGGAGGGCAGGTGCCCTGAAGAGGCGGGCTCGCGCTGCGAAGCAGAGAGGGTATCCGGGAGTTCCGCGCGGCACACTCAGAACGTGTAACTCTTGGGCACCACCACGACGCCGTTCTCGGTGACCGTGAAGCCGCGGGCGCGGTCCTCCTCGGGGTCCACGCCGATCCGGGTGCCGGGCGGGATGGTCACGTCCTTGTCCACGATCACCCGGCGCAGGTGCGAGTGCCGCCCCACGACCACATTGTCGAACAGCACGCAGCTTTCCACGAGCGAGTACGAGTGGATGTGGACATTGCGGCTGAGGATGGAGTCGCGCACGGTCCCGCCGCTGACAATCACGCCCCCGGCGAGGCTGGAGTTGAAGGCCTGCCCCTTGCGGCCCTCGGACTCGTGGACGAACTTGGCGGGCGGGGAAAATTCGCTGCTCGTGCGCAGCGGCCACTGCGGGTTGTAGATGTCGAATTCCGGATTCACGCTGACCAGATCGAGGCTGGCGTCGAAGTAGGCGTCGAGCGTCCCCACGTCGCGCCAGTAGAGGTTCGGCCCCTGCTGACCGGGAATCGGGTTGCGGTGGAAGTCGTAGGCCTGGACCGAATAGCCGTCGGCCAGCGCACGCGGAATCACGTCCTGTCCGAAGTCGAAGCCGTCCTCCTGCCCGCTGATGGAGGTGTGCAGCAGTTCTTCTAGCGCCCGGCGCGAGAAGATGTAGTTGCCCATGCTCGTCAGGGTCATGTCGGGGTCGCCAGGCATGCCGGGCGGGTCGGCGGGCTTTTCCAGAAACTCGGTGACCCGGCCTCGGTCGCCCACATGCATCACGCCGAAGCGGTGCGCCTCGGTGCGGGGCATCGGGTAGGCGGCGATGGTCACGTCGGCGCGGGCGTCGATGTGCGACTGGAGCATGTGCTCCACATTCATCTTGTAGATGTGGTCGCCCGAGAAGATCGCCACGTAATCGGCCTCGAAGTTGTCGACAAGGTGCAGGTTCTGGTACACGGCGTCGGCGGTGCCCCGGTACCACACCGCGCCGAGTTCCTCGTAGCGGTACATCTGCGCGGGGACCAGCGTGATGAAGTAGTCCTGCAGAAAGGTGCCGAAGCGCCAGCCGCGCTGGATGTGCTCGGTCAGGCTCTGCGCCTTGTACTGGGTCAGCACATAGATCGAAAAGACGCCCGAGTTGATGAAGTTGTTGATCGCAAAATCGATGATGCGGTACTTGCCGCCGAAGGGCACGGCGGGCTTGGACCGCTTGAGGGTCAGGGGCGTCAGGCGCGAGCCCTGCCCCCCAGCCAGAATCATTCCCAGAACGCGTGGTTTCATGGCAGGCCTCCTGCGGGTCCAGAGGGGACGGAGCGAGAAATGTCGCGCTCAGTCTAGCCGCCCCGCTGGGAGGAGCCGACTTTAGAGGACCTCCACGTCCAGGTGCCGGGCCAGGGCCGCCGCCGTTTCCTCCGGCCCGCCGACCTCCGCGCCAAGCTGCGTCCGTATCCAGGTGAGCTGCCGCCGGGCGTAGCGCCGAGTGGCGAGGGTAATGCGGGCGGCGGCCTCCTCCGGGGTCAACTCGGCCCGCGCTGCCGCGAGCGCTTCCGGGTAGCCCAGCGCCTGCCAGACGGTGGGGCGCGGGCCGGTGTCCGGCGGCACCTGTTCGGCCAGCCACGCCGCTTCCTCCGGCCAGCCTCCCGCGAGCATCTCCTCCACCCGCCCCGCGATGCGGGCTTCCAGCTCTGGCCAGGGGCGGGTGAAGGCGAACACCTGATAGGCAAAGCGCGGCGGGCTGTACCCGAACTCGCCCGGAAAGCGCCCGGTGCGGCGGTAGACCTCCAGCGCCCGGACCACCCGGCGCGGGTTGCCCTGCATCCGCCCGGCCTCCTGGGGGCTGACGCGGGCGATCTCGGCCAGCAGCGCCTCCAGGCCACGCTCGGCCAACTCGCCCTCCACCTCGGCCTGCACCGCGCGGTCGGCGGGCGGGGTCAGGGGCAAGCCGCGCCGCAGGGCGGAGAGGTAGAAGCCCGTGCCCCCCACGACCAGCGGCACCCGGCCCCGCGCCTGGATGTCCGCGACCGCCGCCTCCGCTTCCCGCACGTAGCGGGCCACGTCGTAGCTCTCGGTCACGTCGGCCACGTCGAGAAGGTGGTGGGGCACGGCGGCCCGGTCCGCGGCCCCCGGCTTGGCGGTGCCGATATCCAGCCCCCGGTAGACGGTGAAGGCGTCGGCGGCCACGACCTCGGCCGGGCGGGGGACCGCGAGCGCGAGGGCCAGGGCGCTTTTCCCCGCCGCGGTGGGGGCGGTGAGAATGGGGACGGCAAAGGGCGGGGCGGACGTCACAGTGCTTCTCGCTTCGCTCGGGTTCGTCGACGACTCACCGCACAGGGTTTCACACGCGCGAGTTTACGGCCCGGTGCTACCGTGGGAGGCATGAACGAACCCGTCCTCGCCCGGTTGCAACAGCTGATGACCCTGCGGGAGGAGGTCGAGACGCTGGGCACCCTGGGCAGCCCCTGGACCCCGCCCGCCGACTGGGTGGACGAGGACACCCACCTGCGGCTGTTGCTCGACGTGCCCGGCGTGGACCCGGAGAGCCTGGAGATGCACGAAGAGGGCGGGGCCGTGACCGTCGCGGGCCGCCGCGAGGTCCCTGCCCGGCTGCTGCACGGCGAGCGCCCCGGCGGAGCCTTCAGCCGCACCCTGCCCTTTCCGGAGGCCACCGTGCCCAACTCAGGCGAGGCCCAGCTCGCGGCGGGCGTCCTGAACGTGCGCTTCGAGAAGCGCCACCCGACGATCGACGTGAGATCGGAACAGGGGTAAGGATGCTGTTCTTCGCCGTTCTGGACGATGTTTTCCCCCCTTTTCGCGAGCCCTAAGCGCAATGCCAGGAGGTTGAGCGGGGCTGCGCTGGGGACAGGTCGGAACGATGGTGGGCTTGCGGCTGAAGGTGGCCCTGAACGTTCTGGCCCACACCCTCAAATTCATTGACCTCAACCCATGACGTGCGGCTTGTCAATCCCTCTGCGCGGTGTATCAGTCCGCGGCTGCCGGGGCCGCACCGGGCGCAGGCTCCGGGCGGGGAAGCTGCCGGGGCAGCCGCCTCCACAAGAACAGCAGGCTGAGGCCCCCCAGCGCGGCCAGCGTCAGCAGGCCCACGCGCGGCCCCAGCGGTCCTTCCTTGCCGATCAAGAAACTGGCGATCAGGGCGCCGGGCGGTCCCATGCCGACGAGCACGAAGGAATACAGGCTCATCACCCGCCCGCGCAGATGATCCGGGATAGAGAGTTGCACCGCGCTGTTCGCGCTGACGAGCAGCGAGAGCATCCCGAAGCCGCACGCGGCCAGCACGGGTCCGGCGAGCAGCGGTCCCGGCGTCAGGGCCAGCGTCGCTGCACTCGCCAGTAGAATCACGCCGCCCAGCCGCAGATTCCGCAGCGGATTGGGTTTGCTGGCCTGCCACAGCGCCCCCGCCATTGCCCCCAGACCGAACATCGCCGAGAGGGTCCCGAAGGCCGCCTCCCGCGCCCCGAACACGACCCGCGCGTAGTAGGGGATGATGACGTTGAAATTGATGATGGTCAGGCTCATCAGGCCGACGAGCAGCATCACGTTCCGCACCGCCGGAGTGCGCCGCACGTAGGCCAGCCCTTCGCGGATGTTCTCGCCTACGCTGCCCTGTGGAATTCCCTCTCGCGGCGGAAAGGGGAGGGTGGCGATCACGAACAGCACCACGAAAAATGACGAGACGTTGAGGTAGAAGGGCAGCGCCAGGCGCGAGATGTCGTCCGGGTCCCCGGCCGCGAGCAGCGAGACGCCCAGCGCCGCGACGATGCCGAAGAGGGCCTGCCCCACCGTGCGCGAAACGTTGAACGAGAGGCTGTTGAGCGCGACCGCGTTGGGAACGTCGCTACGCGGCACGAAGTCCACGACCATGCTCTGACGGGCGGGCATGTCAAAGGCGTTGGCGATGCCGCCCACAAAGGCGATCGCCATCACTAGCGGCAGCGTGACGATCCCGAGGTGCGTGGTGACGGCCAGGGTCACCGCCGTGAACAGCAGCGTGATCTGGGTGGCGAGCAGTACCCGGCGCCGGGGCACCCGGTCGACCACCGCCCCCGCGAACAGCGAGAGCAGCAGGCTGGGCAGAAACTGCGCGACCGTCACGTACCCCAGGGCCGCGCTGCTGCCCCCCGTCAGCTCCAGCACGAGGTACTGCTGGGCAGTCGCCTGCATCCACGAGCCGACCAGCGAGAGCAGTTGTGAAAACCAGTAGCGGCGGTAGTTGGGATGCCGCAGGGCGCTGAACGTCCGGGCACTCCACCCGGAGAGGCTGGCTAGCATCTCCCCAGCATAGGCCCCCCGAAAGGGGGGCGTTCCGCCCGAGAAGACACCTCCGACCTTCCTGACCGCCACCTGATCCGATGAAGGCTTTGCAAATGTGACCTCTGTCTGGTACAGTGCGCCTGTTTCAAATTTCTTCGGGCGGTTCTCATGCTCGCCCCATTCAGTCCGCGCCTTGCTGACTGCGCCGCCTTACTGTCTTTCGCGCCCTGTGAGCCTCCCCATGCCTGCACCTGCCCTGCCTGCATCGCGCCTGCCCGCCGTTCGCGCCGCCCTAGTGTTCGCTACCCTGAGCCTGTCCGGGGGCCTCGCTCCGGCGCTCGCCGCCACCACCAACACCACCTCCGCCAGCCCGGTAAGCCCAGCGCTTCCGGGCAGCGCCATTTCTGGCGGCGTAGTGACGGTGCAAAAGGGCGACACGGCCTACAGCCTCGCGCGGGCGCACGGCCTGAAGGTGGATGAGTTGCTGGCACTGAACGGGCTGAACACCCCGGACCTTCAGGTCGGTCAGGTGCTGCGGGTGCGGGCGGCTGCCGCGTCGCACACGGTGCAGCCCAAGGAAACGCTGTACGGCATCTCCCGGCAGTATGGCCTGAGCGTGGACGCGCTGCTGGCGGCGAATCATCTGCCCCCAGCGGCGGTGTTGGAAATCGGGCAGGTTCTCCAGATTCCGGGTGCCGCTCCGGTGGCCGCGCCGCGCGTGCTGGCGCAGTCGCTGCCCGTGCTTCCCGCTCCTGCTGCGTTCCCCAGCGTTCCTGCCAGCCCTTCTGCGACCGATGACGACTGGCGCGGCACGGCGATGGCGCTGCTGGGGGTGCCCTACGTTTACGGCGGCACCAGCCGCAGCGGGCTGGATTGCAGCGGGTTCGTGCTGCAGGTGTTTGCGCCGCTGGGCATGGATCTGCCGCGCACCAGCGCTGCCCAGGCGCGGGTTGGCCAGCCGGTCGAGGTTGGGGACCTCCAGGCCGGGGACCTCGTCTTTTTCGACACGGTCGGGCGCGGCGAGGTCACCCACGTGGGCATCTACCTGGGCGAGAACCAGTTTGTCAACGCCAATTCCTACCGCAAGCAGGTCGCGGTCGACCGCTTGCAGGGTGACCCCTACTGGGAACCCAAGCTGATGGGCGCCCGCCGGGTGCTGCCGCCCTTGATGTACGGCTCGGCCCGCGCCCGTTGACGGGCGGGAAGCACGGCACCAGCCCCTGGAGAGCTCCCAGGGGCTCCGCTTTTTTGTTTGCCCCGCCAGTGCCTCCTACCCGAAGGAGCCGAGGAGGCTGCCTTCGGCCTGAATGGGGTGTTCTCAATGGTGGGGACGATTCTGGTGCTGCACCCTCCCAGCGTGGCGCGATCAGAGAACCGCAGGGAGAACGCAAAAAGGCCTTCCACCCTCGCCGGGAACTGACACAGCTCCGCAGGAGAGGAGGGAAGGCGGCACCGCCGTTCCAGCACGGTGAATCCCGGAGAGTTATGAAGCTGTCCGCGCCGTTGGTCATAGGGACTCGGGAGCATCCGTTGCGGCAGTCCGCTTCGCGGCGGCGCTTCCCCGCCTCTCCGTCACCCCTGTTCCTGCTCTCCCTGCTGGCGCCGCTCGACGAGTTCAGTCGGGACTTACCGTTCTGCCCTCCCTGTTCAGGTGGGAGCTGTGCTAAACCTTATCGTCGGCCACGTTCTCATCGGCCAGCAGGTTGCGGTACTCGTCGACATGTTCGCCCTCGCCGAGTTCTCGGGCGATCCGCTCGATGGCGAGACGGACGACTTCGCTCTTGCTGATCAGGCGCTCGGGGCTGGAGAGTTCGTAGGCCGTGCGGGTGAGCAGGGCGTCCTGCTCCTCGCTGATCACGACTTGGAGGCGTTTGCGTTCCTTTTTGGGCATGGTCCTCTTCTGTCCTCTCCACCGGGTCCGCGCCCGGCCACGGGCTCGGGCGGAAGTGTGCGCGGGCAGCGTAGCACGCATGATAAGACACCTCAACATCATCCGCCCTGGAGATACAGGTGGCGTAGACGTCCCGAGAGCATCATGTGTAAGATGCACCCGTCTTCCGGCGTTTTGCCGGATCTGCTGCCCATACCGACCTCCGGGCTCCCGCGCCCGTGCCCGAAAGGAATGACCTCATGGATCTGACGCCGCTGCACCTCGTAGGAGGCCGGGACCTGTCCGGCGAAATCGCCATCCAGCACAGCAAGAATGCGGCGCTGCCCATCATCGTGGCGAGCCTGCTGAGCCGCGAGCCCATCACCCTGCACGGCATTCCCCGGCTGTCGGACGTGGACACCATTCTGGAACTCATGGCGCACCTGGGCACGCGGGCGGCCTGGACCGGCCCCAACAGCCTGACCCTGCACACCCCCGAAATTCTCAGCACCCACGCGCCCTATGCGCTGGTGTCCAAGATGCGGGCCAGCTTCATCGTGCTGGGGGCAATCCTGGCGCGGGCGGGGGAGGCCACCGTGTCCATGCCCGGCGGGTGCGCGTGGGGACCGCGCCCGGTTGATCAGCATGTCAAGGCGCTGCGGGCGCTGGGGGCGCACCTCACCGAGGAGGGCGGCGACTTCGCGGCGACGCGGGCCGGGAGCCTCTCGGGCACCTTCGTCTTCGAGATGCTGACGGTGGGCGGCACCCACAACGCGCTGCTGGCCTCGGTGCTGGGGGACGGCGTGGTCACGCTGGAGAATGCCAGCATCGACACCGACGTGGTGGACCTGGTGCATTTCCTGAACGCGCTGGGTGCCCAGATTGAGGGGGCAGGCACCAACACGCTGACGGTCCGGGGCGTGCCCGCCCTGCGCGGGGGCGAGTACACGGTGATTCCCGACCGCATTGAGGCCGGGACCTTCATGATCGCCGCTGCCGCCACCCGCAGCCGCCTCACGCTGACCAACGTGCGCCCCGACCACCTGCGGGCCGTGAGCGCCAAGCTCAGCGAGATGGGCGTGGACATTCTGGAGTCGGGCGACTCCCTGATCGTGGACGCCCGGGGCCGTGAGCTGCGGCCCGTCAACCTCACCACCCAGAGCTACCCCGGCTTTCCCACCGACGTGCAGCCGCAGATGAGCGCCCTGCTCGCCACCGTGCCGGGCACCAGTGTGGTGCAGGACCCGGTGTACCCTGACCGCCTCACCCACGTGGCCGAGCTGCACCGCATGGGCGCCAACATCACCGTGAGCGGGTATACCCAGGTGATCCAGGGCGGGCCGCTGCATGCCGCGCCCGTCAAGGCCGCCGACCTCCGTGCTGGGGCTGCCCTCTTCATCGCCGCAATGACCTGCGAGGGCGAGACGGTCATCGACGGCGTGCAGTACCTCAACCGGGGCTACGAGCGCCTCGCCGAGCGGCTGCGGGGTATCGGCGTGCAGGCCTGGCAGCCCCAGCCCATGCTGGCGAGCGCGATGGACTGAGCCAGAAGCAGGAACGGCGCCCACCTCGCGGTTGCGGGTGGGCGCCGTTCTCTGGGTCTCTGTTGGACTCTGACCGCTCCCGCTAGACCTCCCCGCCCCACTCGCCGCCGTGTTCTGTCCAGGCCGCCCCGATCTGTGCCAGAAGGTCAGCGGGCAAGGGGCCGCGCTCGACGATGGCGGCGTTGCGTTCCAGATTCTCCACACGCGCTGTGCCCACGATGGCGCTGGACACTCCAGGCGCGAAGGCTGAGAAGCGTAGGGCGAATTCATCCCACTCCAACCCGCCGGGATCCAGGCGCAGCGCCCGCAGCCGCTCCCAGTAGACCTCGGCGTACTGGCCGACCGGGCGCTCGGTGAACTGCCACGCGGCGTTGGCGATGGGCCGTTTGGCAATCACCCCCAGGCCCCGCGCCGCCGCTTCCGGCAGGACGTGGTGGAGGCTCCACTGGTCGGCCACATTTACGCTCGTCTCGACGCTCCCGAAGCGTCCGGACTCCGCTACCCACGCCAGCGCCTCGTTCTCGCCACTGTAGGCCGCCACCCGGATCAAACCTGCCTCCCGCGCCCGGTCGAGTTCGGCCAGTAGGTCCTCGCGCCGCAGGGTGCCCAGCGGGCACGAGTGCAGGTGAAAGAGGTCGATCCGGTCGGTCCGCATCGTCCGTAAGGCCCGCTCGATGCCGTGGCGGATGGCTCCTGGCGTCCAGTCCTCCACGCCTTCCACCCCGTAGCCGCCCTTGGTGCTCAGGACGAACTCGTCCCGTCGCCCGGCGAGGTGGCGCCCGACGCGCTCCTCGCTCAGGCCATAGCCCCGCGCGGTGTCGATCAGGGTGACGCCGAGGTCGAGCGCCCGGTTCAGGAGGCGACCGGCCTCCCGGTCATCCAAACTCTCCGCGCCGACCTGCCCTGCTCCCAGCCCCAGGACGCTAACTCGGAGGCCCGTCTTGCCAAACTCGCGCTGCTTCATGCAGCGGAGCATATGCTGATGGCGGGCTTCGCGCCGCCCTTGACCGTTAGCCCCCCATGCCGGGCACCAGTTCGGCCCGCTCCTCCTGCTCCTTGCGGAACTGGAGTTCGTACAGGTCGCGGTACAGGCCGCCTGCGGCCATCAACTCCGCGTGCGGGCCGTCTTGCACGGTCCGGCCCCCCTCCATCACCAAGATGCGGTCGGCGTTGCGGACCGTGGAGAGGCGGTGGGCGATCACGAAGGTGGTGCGGCCCCGCATCAGCGTTTCCAGCGCCTGTTGCACCAGCGCCTCGGACTCATTGTCGAGGGCGGAGGTGGCCTCGTCGAGAATCAGGATGCGCGGGTCTTTCAGCAGGGCGCGGGCGATGGCGACCCGCTGGCGCTGGCCGCCGCTGAGGCGCACGCCGCGCTCACCCACCACGGTGGCGTACCCCTGCGGCAGCGCGGTGATGAAGCCGTGCGCGTTCGCGGCGCGGGCGGCGGCCTCAACCTCCTCCGGCGAGGCGTCGGGGCGGCCGTAGCGGATGTTCTCCTCGATAGACCCCGAAAAGAGCAGGGTTTCTTGCGGCACCAGCCCCACCTGTGCCCGCAGGTCGGCCAGCGCGTAGGCCCGCACGTCCTCGCCGTCCACCCGCAGCGTTCCGCCCGTCACGTCCCAGAAGCGCGGAATCAGGCTCACCAGCGTGGTCTTGCCTGCCCCACTCGGTCCCACCAGCGCCACGACCTGTCCGGCGGGCACGTCGAAGCTCAGGTCGTGCAGCACGGGCGCGTCGCCGTAGCTGAAGCTGACACGCTCGAAGCTCACCCGGCCCTCGGCGCGGGCCAGGGGGAGCGGGCGGGCGGGTTCGGGCAGGTCGCTGCGCTCGTCGAGCAGCTCGAAGATGCGCCCCGAGGCTCCCAGCGCCTCCTGAAACTGGCTGAACAGCCCCGACATCGCCGCGACGGTGGCGCCGACCTGAAGGGCGTAGATCAGGAAGGTGACCAGTCCGCCGGGGCTGAGATCCCCCCCCATGACCAGCCGCCCGCCGTACCACAGCACCAGCGCGAGCGAGGCGAAGGTCAGGAAGCTCATCACGCCGCCCATCAGGGCTTGCAGCCGTGCCCGCCGCAGCGAGGCGAGGAAGGACGCCAGCACGCCCTGCCCGTAGCGCCCGCGTTCCGTGTCCTCGGCGGTGAAGCTCTGCACCACCCGCACCCCGCTGATCGCCTCCTCGGCGCTGGCGTTGGCCTCGGCCACGCGGTCTTGCACCTCGCGGCTGACTGTGCGGATGCGCCGCCCGATCACGATGGCCGTGCCGATCACCAGCGGAATCACCGCCAGCGTGAGCAGACTCAGCCGGGGACTGGTGACCACCAGTAGGGTCGTGGAACCCACGATGTTGAAGGTGAGTGCCGCCGCCTGCGCGAGCGCCGTGCTGGTCACGGCCTGGACCGTGCCCACGTCCGCCGTGAGTCGGCTGGTGAGTTCGCCCGTGCGGTGCTCGGCAAAAAAACGCGGTGAGAGCGTCATCAGGTGCGAAAAGAGGCTGCGGCGCAAATCCGCCACCACCCCTGCCCCCACCTTCGCCAGCAGGTACGACTGCGCGGCCCCGAACAGCGACGACAGCGCGAAGATGCCCAACAGCGCGAGCACCGTGCGGTCCAGCGGCCCGGTGTCGGTCGCCCCCACCCGCAGGAAGGAGGCGTCAATCAGCCGCCCGAACAGCAGCGGGAAAATCAGGTTCAGCCCGCTGGAGATCAGCGTGGCGAGGAGCCCGAAGACCAGCAGCCCCCGGTAGGGCCGTGCGTAGGCCAGCACCCGCCGCAGTTGCCGGGGGTCACGCGGCGGACGCGCCGGGGCGGGGGTCGCGGGGGCGGAGGCCGGGCGGCGGCGGGACAACATGGGGCCAGGGTACGGCATGGCGGGGGACCACAACGGAAGCGGCGGCCCCGCACGTCCGCGAGTCCGCCACCCCCCTCCAGCCTCCGGCTTATGCCAGCACGGCCTCCGGCTCGTCGAAGGCCAGCTCGAAAGCCTCCGCGACCCCCTGGTAGGTCAGCTTGCCCGCGTGGGTGTTCAGGCCCAGACGCAGCGCCTTGTTGCGCGAAAGGGCCGAGACGCCCTGCTCGGCGAGTTGCAGGACGTAGGGCATGGTCTGGTTGGTGAGGGCGAAGGTGCTCGTGCGCGGCACAGCGCCCGGCATGTTCGCCACGCCGTAGTGAATCACGCCGTCGACCACGTAGGTGGGGTCGTCGTGGGTGGTCGGGTGGATGGTCTCCACGCAGCCGCCCTGGTCCACCGCCACGTCCACGATGACGCTGCCCTCGGGCATCAGGGCCAGCATGTCGCGGGTGACGAGGTGCGGGGCCTTGGCGCCGGGAATCAGCACCGCACCGATCAGGAGGTCGGTGTCGGGCAGCAGGGCACGGATGTTGGCCTCGCTGCTCATCATGGTGGTCAGGCGCCCGAAGAACACGTCGTCGAGGTAGGCCAGGCGCCGCTGCGACACGTCGAGGATGGTGACCTTGGCCCCCAGGCCCATCGCCATCTTGGCCGCGTTGGTGCCCACCACGCCGCCGCCGATGATGGTCACGTGGCCGGGCTGCACGCCGGGCACGCCGCCCAGCAACACCCCGCGCCCGCCCACTGGCTTCTGGAGGTGGTAGGCGCCCGCCTGCACGCTCAGGCGCCCGGCGACTTCCGACATCGGGGTCAGCAGGGGCAGGCTGCCGTCGTCGAGCTGCACCGTCTCGTAGGCCACGCCCGTCGTCCCTGAGGACAGCAGCGCGTCGGTCAGTGGGCGGTCGGCGGCGAGGTGCAGGTAGGTGAACAGCAGCAGGTCGTCGCGCAGGTAGCCATATTCACGCTCGATAGGCTCCTTGACCTTGACGACCATCTCGGCAGCCCAGGCGTCAGCAGCGCTGCCCAGGGTCGCGCCCGCCGCCTCGTATTCGCCGTCCGCGATGCCGCTGCCCACGCCCGCACCGCGCTCGACCGTGACCGAGTGGCCCCGGCGCACCAGCGTCGCCACGCCGCCGGGCGTCAGCGCCACGCGGTTTTCCTTGACCTTGATTTCCTTGGGGAGTCCGATCTTCATAGTTCCTCCGCGGGGCCGCGCACCCCGCCGGGGCCGCCCGCCTGCCATGATGCTGAAGTGGCGCAATGCTAGCAGGAGGCCCGGCGCGTCCGATTGCCCGCAGGTCTAACTGGAAACGTATCGGCGCAACGGGGTTGCGTCAAGCCTGCTACCTTATGGGCATTCATGTCAAAGCCGGACCTCGACGCCACCGACCGCCGCATCCTGACCATTCTCCAGCGCGACGCCCGCATCCCCAACACCGAACTGGCCGACGAGATCGGCCTGACCCCGGCCCCCACCCTGCGGCGGGTGCGGCGCTTAGAGGAGGAAGGCATCATCAGCCGCTACGTGGCCCTGCTCGACCCCAAGCGGGTGGGGCGCGACCTGATGGTCTTCGTGAGGGTCACGCTGGACAAGCAGACCAAGCAGGGCTTCGAAACCTTCGCCGAGCGGATGCGCGGGCGGCCCGAGGTGCTGGAGTGTTACCTCTGCCTGGGGGACACCGACTACCTGCTCAAGGTGGTCGTGCCCGACCTGGACAGCTACCAGACCTTTCTGGTGGACGTGCTCGCGGCCATTCCCGGCGTGCGGAACACGGCGAGCACCATCGTGGTGAAGGGAGAGAAGTACACGACGGGGCTGGCGGTGGAGTAGGGGCGGGGGGAGGCTGCGGGAGAAGGCTCTGACATACTGCGTCCATGTCCTCACCTGCCTTCCGCCGTGCGGCACCTACCTTGCTGGCTTCCTTGAGCCTCGGCCTGATGGCGTGTGCGCCCGCCACTCAGCCCCAGGCTTCCGCCCCGCAGCCCACGGCTCCTGCGCCCGCCCCCGCGACCCCGACCTTCGTTCCGGTTCAGCCTCTGAGTGCTACCCGAGTTACTACCTTCCCCTCCGCCGCCCAGGTCACCGACCCGGCACGGACCTACCGGGCGGTGCTGAACACGACCAAGGGGCCGATCACGCTGGAGCTGTATGCGAAGCAGGCTCCGGTCGCTGTGAACAACTTCGTGTTCCTCGCGCTGAATGGCTTCTACGACGGCACGCGCTTTCACCGCGTCATTGAAGGCTTTATGGCCCAGGGCGGCGACCCTCAGAGCACGGACCCGGCCCTCCGCGCCCGCTGGGGTACGGGCGGCCCCGGCTACAACTTCCGGGCGGAGGTGGGCAACGGTCTGCGCTTTGACCGCGCGGGCGTGCTGGGCATGGCCCGCGCCGCCAGCCTGGACTCGCAGGGCAGCCAGTTTTTCATCACGCTGGCTCCGGCCGACTTCCTGAGCGGCGGATACACGGTCTTTGGGCAGGTCGTCTCCGGGCTGGACACCTTGCAGCGCCTCACCCGCACGGCCACCCCGAACGGCGAGGTGCCCATTCCCGGCGCCCAGCCCGACCTCATCCAGAGCGTGCAGATTCTCGTCTCGCGCTGAGGCTTACCCCAGCAGCGCCACCACCAGCGTGACCACCAGCGCGGCCAGGCCCATTCCGATGGAGCTGGCCGCGCCTGTCGTCTCTCCCTCCTCGCGGGCACGGGCGGTGCCCACCCCATGCGCCACGCTGCCGATAGCGATGCCCCGCGCCAGGGGATGGCGCACGCCCAGCCGGGTCAGCATGGGGGGAAGCACCAGCGCCCCCACCAACCCTGAGAGCACGGCGAGGGTGGCCGCCAGCGTGGACGGGGCGCCCGTGAAGGCCGCGAGTTGCAGGGCCACCGGGCTGGTCGCCGGGGCCGTCAACAGGGCAGCCCGCGCCGCCGGGTCCAGCCCCAGCAGTCGGGGCAGCGCGGCGTCCGCCCCCATGCCCACCAGCGTGCCCGCCACGCCGCCCAGCCCCAGCGCCCGCCACTCCCGCGCCAGCAGCGCCCGCAGCCGGTAAAGCGGCACCGCCAGCGCCACCACCGCCGGACCGAGCAGGAAGGAGAGGGGCCGCACCTCCGCCGTGTAGTCCCGGTAGGGGGTCGCGGTCACGAGCAGTCCCCCGGCCACGATCACCGTCGCCACCAGCGTCGGATTGACGAGCGGATGCCGCACCCGCCACTGCGCGGCCACCCCCAGGGCGAAGGCGAGCAGGGTGAGGGCGACCCAGGTCACGCGGCGCCCCTCCACGGACGGCCCCTCACCCGCGCACCAGCCGCCCCGCCACCAGCCCCGCCGTTCCCGCGCCCAGCAGCAGCCCCGCCAGCATCACGAGCAGCCACAGGCCCCACTCGGCCCCCGCCGACAGGAACTCGATAAAGCCCACCGTGGCGGGCACGAACAGCAACCCCAGGATGCCCAGCAGCCCGTCGGCGGCGGCCTCCAGCCACGAGAGCCGCACCACCCCCAGCGACAGGGCCGCCCACAGCAGGGCCATCCCCACCACCGAGCCCGGCAGCGGCCAGCCCAGCCACGTCACCAGGGCCGTCCCCAGCGCAGCAAAGGCCGTCAGCAGCCCCAGCCCCAGCACGACGCGCACCGGGGGCGAGAGAATCGGCGCGGCCGAGGTCACCCCTGGGCGGCTCCGAGTCGGGCGAGCATGCCGCGCACGACCTGTTTGGCGTGCCGGGCCACCAGCGGCATGAAGGTGCGGTAGTCCACCTGCGCGTCGTGGTCGGCGGTGTCGCTCACCGAGCGGATGACCACGAAGGGCACGCCCGCCTTGGCGCACACCTGCGCGACTGCCGCCCCCTCCATCTCGGCGCAGGCGGCCCCGAAGCCCGTCCACAGCCGCCCCACCCCCTCGCGTGAGGCGATGAACTGGTCGCCGCTCGCCACCCGGCCCTCCAGCACGCCCACGCCTTCCACCTCGCGGGCGGCGGCCAGCGCGACCTCGCGCAGTTCGGAGTCGGCCTGCCACGCGGCCGTTTCGCCGGGCACGGTCCCCAGCGGGTAGTCCAGCGCCGTCACGTCCACGTCGTGCTGCACGAGGTCGGTGCTCACCACGAGGTCGCCCACCCGCAGCTCGGGGTGCACGCCGCCCGCGACCCCGGTGAAAATCACGCGGGTGGCCCCGGCGTTCAGCAGGTGCGTGGCCGTCATCGCCGCGTTCACCTTGCCGATGCCGCTCCTGGCGAGGAGAACGGGCACGCCGTCCAGCACGCCCCGGTAGAGGGTCACGCCGGGGGGCGTCAGGGTTTCAGCGTCCTGGAGGTCCGCCCTGAGCAATTCAATTTCTTCGTCCATGGCACCGAGAATGGCGAGCATGGGGGCCATGTTAGGGCTTGAGGGCGAGGGGTTGACCTTGTGGGGGCCGGACGATCTCGGGGCCGCCCAGATCCCACTTCCCCTTGACCCAGGTCATGGTCTCCGCCCGCCCCTCCCTGCCATCCTGCCCGTATGCCTCACGTGATTGTCAGCTCCTGCATCGGCGTCAAGGACCAGGCCTGCACCGAGGTCTGCCCGGTGGAGTGCATCTACGACGGCGGCGACCAGTTCCTCATTCACCCCGACGAGTGCATCGACTGTGGTGCGTGCGTGCCCGCCTGCCCGGTCAGCGCCATCTTCCCCGAAGAAGACGTGCCCGCCGGGGAAACCGAGTTCATCGTCAAAAACCGCGTCTTCTTCGGGCTCTGAGCTGTGCCTATGGATATGGCGCTGCTCTCCGGTCTGAACATCCTCCTAGTGGGGATGTGGGTGGGCATGTACCTGTTCACGACCTTCGTGGTCAGCCCCGCCTTCACCGAGTTGTTTCCCGACCACGAGGCCCGCACCGGGCACCGCCGCGCGGTGGGGCGGCACTACGCGCGGGTCAATGGCCTGCTGACGGCGGCCCTGTTCGCCGTGGTCCTGGCCCTGGGGCTGACCTCCGGTTTCCGGGCCGCACTCTGGCTGGAACTGGGCCTGTTGGTGCTGATCGGCGGGCTGGTCGCGCTGCACGTGCGGCGCGGGCAGGCCGAGACACGGCCTCCGGCGTGGATCACGAACCTGACCCTCGCGGCGAGCGTGGGCCTGTGCGGGGCGGCGGTGCTGGCCTGAGCGCCGTATTTGGTGGGGCGCTGGAGGGTCGGTGCCTCCCGCTGTGGCAGCATCGGGGCACGTGCCGACTCCAACTGCTCTGAATCCGGCCGACCCTGCCCGCGCCCTGGAATTGCTGAGCCGCTCGCCCGTCTTTAGGGGGGCCTCGCCCGCCGACTTGCAGCCGCTGGCCGCGCTGGGGACCTTCCGGACCCTGCGGCGCGGCGAGGTTCTGTTCCGGGCCGGGGACGCGCTGGACACCCTCTTTCTCGTCAGCAGCGGCAGCGTGCGGGTCTACCGGGTGGTGCGCGGGGGAACCCGCGAGCTGACCCTGCATGTGGAGGGACCGCGCCAACTGGTCGCGGGCGTCGGAGTCTTGGGCGGCAGCGACCCCGCCCCCGCGCACGCCGTCGCCCTGCAGACCCCCACCGAGGTGCTGTGTCTGCCCGCCGCCGCCGTCCGCGAGCAGGTGTTCGGGACCCCGGCGCTGGCGGCGGCCGTCATCGCGGCGCTGGCCCGGCGGCAGGCTGAACTGCTCGCCCGGCTGGAGGGGCTGGTGTTCAGCGAACTCGGGGAGCGGCTGGCGGCCTACCTCCTGGAACACGCCGCCGACGACCCCCACGCCCTGCCCACCAACAGCGACCTTGCCGCGCTGCTGGGCACCGTGCCCGAACTGGTCAGCCGCAAGCTGGGTGAGTTCTACCGCCTGGGTCTGATTCAGCTCGAGCGGCGCCGGGTGCGGGTCCTCGACCGCCCCGAGCTGGAGCGGCTGGCGGGACGCACGGGGGGAGAGGGGAGGGCCTCAGACCCCCGGTAGTCCCAGGAACGCCTCGACCACGCGGGGGTCGAGCTGCCGCCCGGCCTGCGCCCGCAACTCGGCCCGCGCCTCCTCGCGGGTCCAGGCCCGCTTGTAGGGGCGCTCGCTGACCAGGGCGTCATACACGTCAATCACGGCAAAGATCCGTGCCAGGGGCGGGATTTCCTCCCCGGCGAGGCCGTCGGGGTAGCCGCTGCCGTCCCAGCGCTCGTGGTGGTGCCGCACGAGCTGCAGCGCGGCGGGCGGCACGAAGCCCAGCGCCCCGGCCAGCCGCTCGCCCTCGGCCGAGTGGACCTCCATCTCGCGGCGCTCCTCCGGGGTGAGGCGGCCCGGCTTGAGCAGCACCCGGTCGGGAATCGCCACCTTGCCGAGGTCGTGGAGGTAGGCGCCCAGCCGCAGGGCCGCCCGCTCCTCGGGGCCGAGGCCCAGGGCGGCGCCCAGCCGCGCCGCGTGGGTCATCACCCGGTCGGTGTGGCCCTGGGTTTCGCGGTCGCGGGCCTCCAGCGTGAGCCCCAGCGCCCGCAGCGCCGCCTCGCGGGTCGCCAGGGCCTCCTCCTCGGCCCGCTTCTGGTGCTCGATGTCGGTGCAAGTGCCCACCCAGGCGAAGTCCTGCCCCTGGGCGCCCCTCACCCGCACCCCCTGGGTCAGAAACCAGCGGTAGGTGCCGTCGTGGCGACGTACCCGGTACTCGACCCGGTAGTCCTCACCCCGCGCGATGGCCCGTTTCCAGCACGCCACCGTGGGCGCGAGGTCGTCGGGGTGCAGCGCTTCCTCGAAGCCGAAGCCCGCACTCGCGCCGGTCAGCCCGGTGTAGGCGGCCCAGCGGCGGTTGACGTGCTGCCAGACTCCGGCGGCGTCGGCCGTCCACAGCATCACCGGCATCCCGTCGAGCAGGCGAAGGTAGACGTGGTTGGCGTGCAGCTCGCGCAGGGGGTCGAGGGACGTGTCCGGGGACATATGGCCGCCATTGTCGGAGTGGGACGGCTTCTGGGCAAGCCCGGCCGTCGGTGTGGGTCTACCCCCCCAGCGCCGCGTCCTGCACGTGTCTGCGCCCCACACCGGAGGCCGGGGATGGCTTCACGCTTTCTTGCGTTGCCGGGTGATACGGTTTCCGTCCCATCCGTTGCCGGACCCGGACAGGGCCGAGAGGGGCACTGCTCTCCCGGCCACCGTTGTGTTACCGCTCGCGCTGCTCTGCCGCTGTGCAGGCCCGCTCGGGTTGAACCGTTGTTCTGCCTGTTCAGCCGCAGTGCCTGTTAAGGGGGCGCCAGACCCGGGCAGGTTCCCATCCGCGAGGTACCCGTGATCCCCAGCACGCGCACGGGCACTGGGCCTCTGCCCGCCGGCCTCACGGTTGTCCGCCCCCGCACCTGCTAGGCTCCCCGGCGGTATGACCCAGGCTGCACCCACACCCGTTCCTGCGCCCCCCACCCCGGCCCCTGCCCCGCGCGTGCTGTGCGCGATGTCGGGCGGGGTGGATTCCAGCGTGACGGCGGCGCTGCTCAAGGAACAGGGCTATCAGGTCATCGGCGCGATGATGCGCTTCTGGCCCGACGACAAGCGCGTGGACACCTTCGACTCCTGCTGCTCGCCCGACGCGGCCTTCGAGGCTCGCCGGGTGGCCGAGCAGGTCGGCGTGCCCTTTTACCTGCTGGACTACCGCGAGCAATTCCAGCGCCACATCGTCGGCCCCTTCGTGGACGAGTACGCGCGGGGCCGCACGCCCAACCCCTGCGTGAACTGCAACACCAAGGTCAAGTTCGACGAACTGGTGAAAAAGGCGCGGATGCTGGGCTGCCAGTACGTCGCCACCGGGCACTACGTGAAGCGGGTGGAAAATGAGCGCGGCGAGGTCGAGTTCTGGCGGGGGGACGACCCCCGCAAGGACCAGACCTACTTCCTGTGGGGCACCCCGCGTGACGCGCTGCCGCACATTCTCTTTCCGGTGGGCGAGCTGGAAAAGCCCCGCGTGCGCGAGCTGGCCGCCGAGCGCGGCCTCCTGACCGCCAGCAAGCCCGAGAGCCAGAACATCTGCTTCGTGCCCGGCAAGGTGCAGGACTGGGTGGCCGAGCAATTGCCGCAAAGTCGGGGCGCCATCCGCGAGATTGCCACGGGCGAGGTGGTGGGCGAGCACCTGGGCACGCAGTTCTATACCCTGGGGCAAAAGAAGGGCTTGGGCCTGTACCAGTCGCACCGGGTCCGGTACGTCGTTCACCTCGACCCGGCCACGAACACTGTGTGGGTGGGCGACCACGAGGACTGCCTGTGGGACGGCCTGCGGGCCGAGGGCGCCAACTATCTCCTCGACCTCGCCGAGTTGCCGGATGAAGTGGAGGTGCAGGTGCGCTACCGCACCAAGCCGGTGCGGGCCACGGTCGTCCACGCCGACGAGCACGGCTTCGAGCTGAAGTTCGCCGAGCCGCAGTTCGCGGTTGCCCCCGGCCAGAGCGCGGTGCTGTACGCGGGGCCGCGCCTGCTGGGGGGCGGCCTCATCGCGGACCACGTGCGGGAGCTTCCAGCGCTGGGCTGAAGCGGCTTTCCCCTACGAGCCGCGCAGGGGGTGGGGCTGCCGCAGGGCCGGGTCACCCAGGTCGATCTCGTAGAAGTCGTAGCCCTCCTGACCGGATGGAGCAGGCTGATGGCCCATGGCCTGATAGGCCAGCCCCGCCTCGCGCTGATTCGCGTACCAGAAGACATAACGCAGGGGGCGGGACCGGGCCCACGCTTCCACCCCCTGCATCAACGCCCGTCCGACTCCCTGGCGGCGGACACGCGCGACCGTGTAGAGGTCATTAAGTTTTGCGGTGCGGTGCGAGTTGCCCGAGCGCAGGTGGGGGCCGTACTCCTGCACCTAGGCATACCCCAGCAGTGCCCCGTCCTCTCCCTCGGCCACCAATAGCAGGGAGTCAGGCGCGGCGCAAAATCCGGGGAAGCGGGCTTCCAGCGCGGCCTCGTCCTCCACAAAGCCCATGTCCAGCAACATCGGGCGGAGCCGGGCGAAATCGTCGGGACGGGCCTCACGCGTCAGCATGTCGGGGAGCCTGGCACGTCTCCCGCTGGGGCGCAGCCGCCGGATGGACGGGGGAGGCGGCCCCAGGCGCCCGCGTTCTTACAGCGCCGCGCGGGGTCGCCGCGCCGCCGCGACCGCCCCCAGCACGACCAGCACGGTGCCCACCGCCACCCCGAGCACCACCGCTGTCACGTCCGGCCGGGCGGCGTAGACCCCGTAAAAGGACCACAGCAGCACGGCGGCGTAGGCGTAATCGCGGAAGCGGGTCAGGAAAAAGGCCCCCAGGCCCGCCGCGATCAGGACCAGCACCGCCGACCACGCAGGGGCCCCCAGGCCCGTCAGCCCCGAGGTCACGCCCTCGCTCACCAGCCACGCGGTCACGTTGGCGATGGTCGCCACGCTGACCCAGCCCAGGTAGAGGCTGGTCGGGAGCATCAGCGTCAGCCCCTCGGCGCCCTGGGGGGGCAAGGCCCGCACGTTCAGGTACAACCAGATCAGGCTGCCCAGCAGCCCCAGCATGATCAGGACGCTGAGCCCAATATTCAGGCTCTGGAAGGCCAGCAACCATCCCACGTTCAGCAGGTTGCTCAGCAGGAAGGGCCAGAACAGGCGGTCGAGCCGGGGTCCCCGCTGGGCGGGCAGCGCCTGGTAGACCGCGAACACCAGCAGCCCCAGGAAGATCACGCCCCAGATGGCAAAGGTCAGCCCCGCCGGGGTAAAGGCGTTGGGCAGCGCGTCACTGACCTCCGCGTTAGAATTGCCGAAGAGCGGCAGCGCGTTGCTGAGGTAGTTCATGACCAACGTCAGCACCGTAGCGGCCAGCAGCGTCACTTGGCGGGAGAGTCCAGTCATGCTCCACCTTAAGCAGTTGGCCCCAGATCAACCTGTCAGGGAAGTGACGGTTCTTGAGTCCCCACTCAGGTCGTGTATTCCGCGTTGATGCTCACGTACTCGGCGCTGAGGTCGCAGCCCCAGGCCTCGCCGCTCGCCCCGCCCACGCCGAGGCCCACCTCGAAGACGACCTCCTCAGCCCGCATGGAGGTGCTCACCGCCGCCGCGTCGTAGGCCAGGGGCCGACCCGCGAAGACGGGGGTGCCCTGCACGCGCACTGTCATCTCAGGAAGGTCCACCGCCGCCCCGCTGCGCCCCACGGCCATAATCACCCGGCCCCAGTTGGGGTCGTTGCCGTGCACTGCGCTCTTGAGCAGCGGGCTGACGCAGCAGGTGCGGGCAGCCGCCAGCGCTTCGGCCTCGGTGCGGGCACCCGACACGCGCACGGTGAGCAGCTTGGTCGCCCCCTCCCCGTCCGCCGCGATCTGCCGGGCGAGGTCGCGCATCACGCCCTCCAGCGCGGTCAGGAACTCGGCCGGGTCCACCTCGCCCGCCCGCCCGTTCGCCAAGACCAGCGCCATGTCGTTCGTGCTGGTGTCGCCGTCCACGGTCACGGCATTGAAGGTGCGGTTCACAATGGCGGGAAAAGCTGACCGCAACACCTCCCCGTCCACCCGCGCGTCCGTGAAGGCGAAGGCGAACATGGTCGCCATGTCGGGGTGGATCATGCCGCTTCCCTTGGCGGTGCCGACAATTCGGGCGCCCGTGCTCAGCCGCGCCTCGGCGGTCTTGGGCCGAGTGTCGGTCGTCATGATGGCGGCGGCGAAGGAACCGGCCTCGTCCGCGAGGGCGCCGGGCAGCCGCGTCAGCCCTTCCCGCACCCGGTCCATCGGCAGGGGGTGCCCGATGATCCCGGTCGAGGCCGTGAGCACCGCGTCCGCCTCCAGCCCGAGATGCCCAGCCAGCTCCGCCGCCATCGCCGCGTTGTCGGCCTCGCCCTGCGGCCCGGTGGCGGCGTTGGCGTTGCCCGCGTTGACCACCAGCGCCCGCACGGGCCGCCCCGCCGCGTACAGCTCGCGCCCCCGCGTCACGCAGGCGGCGGCGGCGGAGCTGCGGGTCCCCGCGTAGGCCCACGTGCAGTCCGCGTCGCTGACCACGCTGCTCAGGTCGGTCCGGCCGCTGGGCTTGATGCCCGCCGCCGTAGTCGCCGCGAGGAAGCCCTGGGGAAAGGTGAGCGGGGAGGCTGTCATGCGGGCCATGCTAGAGCAGGCCGGGGCGCGGAGCGGGCGGCGGCGCACCTGACCTTCTGATGATGCTCCCGCCACGATCCTCACCGGGCCTTCATGGGTGGGCGGCCTCCCTGCGGATAGGGTGAGAGACCATGAAGAAGTCCCTGCTGACCCTGATGGCGCTGGCCCTGCTGGGCACCCCGGCCGCGCTCGCCGCCCCGCTGAAGCTCCAGAACGTGCCGGTCACGGTGGAGACGAGCCCCAAGCTGTACGTCCTGAACGATGCGGGCATCGCCAGGGCCTTTCCCTCGGCGGCGGGCCGCCCCGAGGCCGTCTTTCTGACCGAGGACCGCAAGGTCACCATGGCCTTCGACTGGCGGGAGGCGAAACTGGCCCCCGCCGGAGTCGCCGCGCTGACCAACGAATTCGTGGCCGGGCTGCGCGGTCAGGTGCCCAACCTCAAGACCATCCGGTCGGCGGCGGTGCAGGTGGGCGGGCACCCCTGGGGCCAGATTATCTTCACCACGCCGGGGCAGGGCGACGACCGCCGCTTCGAGATGCTGCTCACCAGCGCGGGCGGGCGCCTGCTCGTCGTGACGGTCGCCAGCAACGTCAAGGACTACAGCCGCAACGAGAACGTGGTCCGCAACTTCGCCAGCAGCCTGCGGGTGAACTGAGGCGGGGGAGGTGGGCCACGGCGCCGAACCCGCCCCGCCTCCCTGCGTAGAATGCCTCGCGTGCCCCCGCTGTCTCAATCTCTGCACGCGCCGAGGTGGTCGACCATGATCTCAAGCCCGAGAATGTGCTGCTGTGCAGCGGCGGGCCGCAGACGGGGACGGTTCGGCTGGTCGACTTTGGGCTGAGCTGCGCCCGATTTCGGCCAGACTCCCGCAGCGTGGAGGCACGGCTGGGCACCCTGCACGGCTGCCCCCCGAGCAATTTGCGGGCGTGCGCGGCGACCCCCGCCGTGCCCTGTACGCGGTGGAGGAGTCCTGTTCGGGTGTCTGGCCGGGCAGCCTGCCCAGGGGGTCAGCAGAGGGCGGCTGCCCGGCCCTCCCGCGCTGGAGGCGGCCTTGTGCCGTGATCCTGCCGGGCGCCCTTCCGACGTCTTTGCCCTCCGGCAGCAGCTTGACTGGGCTGCCCATGAGTTGGAGTTGCCATGCCCCTGATCGCCTTTACTGGAAACCGATTCCTGGCCGAGGAAGCCATGCGCGATGCCCTGACCGCCCGTGGCCTGCCCCTGCGCGACCTGCCCCGGCTGGTGGGCGAGGAAGTGACGGCTGAGACTGTGGCGCCGCTCCTCGCCCCCAGCCTCTTCGGGGACGGCGGCGTGGTGGTGGACCTCGCCGGAGTCAAGCCCGACAAGGGGCTGCTGGAACTGCTGGCCTCCGCCCCCGTCACTGTCGCGGTCCTGGACGAGTCTGCCTCAGCAGGCCGCGTCAAGCTCTACGAGTCGCGCGGCGAACACATCGCTTCCCCGGCTCCCCAGAAGACGGGCGACGTGGCCGGGTGGGTGGCGCAGCGGGCGAAGAAGACAGGGTTGAAACTGGACCGGGATGCGGCCCTCTACCTCGCGGAGGTCTTCGGCCCTGACCTGACGGGCATCGCGGGCGAACTGAACAAGCTCGCGCTGCTGGACCCGCCGTACAGCGCCGACCTCGTGCGGCGGGTGGTGGGCCGCGAGCCGCCCGGCGATTCGTTTGCCATGCTGGGCGCGGCGACCACGGGCAAGCCCGGCGAGGCGGTCACCCAGCTCCGGCGCCTGCTCGCCTCGGGCGAGGACCCCTTCAAGCTGATGGGCGCGGTGGTGTGGCAATACAGCCTCGTCGCCCGCTGCGTGGCCCTGCTGCAAGAGGAAGGTCGTGTCACCGAGGCTCTGGCCGCTCAGCGCCTCGGGGTCAAGCCCTACCCCGCGAAAAAGGCCCTGGAAGTCGCCCGCCGCCTGAGCGAGGCCAAGATCCGCGCCCACCTCGCCCGCATCCTCGACGCCGACCTCGCCATGAAGCGCGGACTGGACCCGGCGGTCACGCTGGAGCGGCTGATCGTGCAACTCAGCGTGTAGGGCTGCCCGTCCCGCCGCCTTTCCGAGCGGTCAGGTAGGATGCGGGCATGGCGACCGTGTACCTCGTTTTACTGACCCTTCACAACCTCACCCGCTGGCTGGTGCTGATCGCGGGCGTGTGGGCGCTGCTGCGGGCCTTCCGGGGCGTGGGCGCGGCCCGCGAGTTCACCGCCGCCGACCGCCGCCCGGTGGCGATCTTCGCGGGAACCGTGCACCTTCAGGTCGTGCTGGGGCTGCTGCTGTTCGGGCTGCTGGGGTCGCAGGGGGCCGGGGCCTTTTCGGATGCCCGCCCGTCGTTCCAGTGGGAGCACGTCGGACTGGGTGTGGTGGCCGCCGTCTTCGCCACCCTCGCCTCCGCGATCAGCAAACGGGCGGCCACCAACCAGGCCAAGTTCCGCGCGGCGGCGCTGTGGACCACGCTGGCCCTCGTCACCGTGCTGGTGATGATTCCGTGGTGGCGCCCGCTGGTGCGGCTGTTTTCGTAAGCGGTCACGGAGAGGGGGAGCAGAAGCCAAGCGCCTCTGCCCCCCCTCTCCATGTTCCGTCCGTCAGCGCCCCGGCTCGATAATCACCTTCCCCGTCGTCTTGCGGTCCAGCAGGTCCTGGAAGGCCCGCGCACTCTCGGCCAGCGGGTAGGTCGGCCCGACCTGGGGGACCACCCGGCCGCTTCTGACCAGCCGGGTCAGCGCCTGCGCCGCCTCGCGGGTGGCCTCCTGATCCATCATCAGCGAGGTCAGCCACAGGCCCGTCACGCTGAGGTTGCGCTTCATCAGCTCGACGGGGCGCAGGTTCGCCTGCTCGCGGCTGGCGTTCCCGATCACGATGATCCGGCCCCGGTTCGCGGCCATGTCGAGGCTTTCCTGAAAGCGAGGGCCGCCCACAACTTCCAGAATCAGCGGCACGCCGTTTCCGCCCGCTGCTTCGCGCACCTTCTGCACCCGGTCGGGGTCGTCCTGCAGCAGGGTCACGTCCGCCCCGAGGTCGCGGGCGATCTGCAATTTTTCCTCAGTGCTCGCCATCGCCACCACGTTCATCCCCATCGCCTTGGCAAGCTGGATGGAGGCCGTGCCCAGCGCTCCCGCCGCTGCCTGCACGAGGACCCACTCGCCTTCCTGCCCGTGTCCCAGCGTCTTCAGGCCGTGGTAGGCGGTGAAGTACGACACTGGAAAGGCGGCGGCCTGCGCGGCCGTGAAGCTCTCCGGCACCGGAATCAGCGCGGCGGCAGGGGAGAGGGCGTACTCGGCCAGGCCCCCGCGCCCACCCAGCGAGCCGACCCGCTGGCCGACCTGCACGCCCGTCACGCCCTCGCCCAGCGCGTCCACCACGCCCGCGAACTCCATGCCCGGCGTGTAGGGCACCCGCGTGCGCGTGAGGTACTCGCCCGACACGGCCAGCGCGTCCGCGAAGTTGATGCCCACGGCCTCCACCCGCAGCCGGACCTCGCCGGGGCCGGGCTGGGGCACGGGCAGCTCGCGCAGCTCCATGACCTCGGGGGGACCGAGGCGCTCGACGACGATGGCCTGCATGGTGTCGCTCATGCGGCCCAGTGTACGGCCTGTCTCCCGCGAAGTGAACGTCCACGTACATTCTGAACGCGCACGTATTTGACCCGGCTTCCCCGGCATGGAAGCATGGCCCCACACCAAAGGAGGGCACCTGCATGAGCATCGTCGACCAGACCCGCGAGGGGGACATCCTCGTCCTGACCATCAACAACCCGCCCGTGAACGCCTTCTCGCCGGGCGTGCCCGAGGGCCTGCACGCGGGCCTCGACGCCGCCGAGGGCGAGGAGGGCATTCGCGGGGTCGTCATCATTGGCGGGGGGCGCACCTTCGTGGCGGGGGCGGACATCAAGACCTTCGACCTGCCCCGCGAGCAGGCGCCCGACCTGCGCGGTTTTATCTCGCGCCTGGACGCCTTTCCCAAGCCCACCGTCGCCGCCATCCACGGCACGGCGCTGGGGGGCGGCCTGGAAATTGCGCTCGCCTGCAACTACCGCGTGGCGACGAAGGACGCGAAAATGGGCCTGCCCGAGGTCAAGCTCGGCGTCCTGCCCGGCGCGGGCGGCACCCAGCGCCTGCCCCGCGTGGTGGGAGTAGAAAAGGCGCTGGAGATGATGCTCTCGGGCAACCCCATCAAAGCGATGGAGGCGAAGGAACTCGGTCTGGTGGACCACCTCGTGGAGGGGGACCTGCGCGAGGGGGCGGTCGCCTTCGCCCGCGAGCACGCCAATGCCCGCCCCTTACCGCGCATCAGCGAGCGCACGGTGGAGGGCGTCAGCCCGCAGGTCTTCGCCGCCGCCCGCGAGGGCATTAAAAAGACCCACCGGGGCCAGCTCTCGCCCGGCTTCATCATCGACCTGGCCGAGATGACGACCACCCAGCCCTTCGCCGTGGGCTGGGAGGAAGAAGCCCGCCTCTTCATGGCCGCCAAGGACTCACCGCAGTCGCGCGGCCTGCGTCACATCTTCTTTGCTGAGCGCGAGGCGGGCAAGATTCCAGGGCTGACGAAGGACACGCCGACCACCGAAATCAAGTCCGCTGGAATCATCGGTGCGGGCACGATGGGCGGCGGCATCGCCATGAACTTCCTGAACGTGGGCATTCCCGTCACCATCGTGGAAACCCAGCAGGAGGCGCTCGACCGGGGCCTGTCCGTCATCCGCCGTAACTACGAGAACACCGCGAAAAAGGGCCGCCTGACGATGGAGGACGTGGAGAAGCGCATGGCCCTCCTCACGCCGACCCTCAACATGGAAGACCTCGCGGACGCCGACATCATCATTGAGGCCGTCTTCGAGGACATGGGCGTGAAGAAGGACATCTTCACGCGGCTCGACGCCATCGCCAAGCCGGGCGCGATTCTCGCCACGAACACCTCCACTCTGGACGTGAACGAGATCGCCGCCGTGACCGGGCGGCCCGAGCAGGTCATCGGGCTGCACTTCTTCAGCCCGGCGAACGTGATGAAGCTTTTGGAGATCGTCCGCGCCGACAAGACCAGCGACTCGGTGCTGGCGACAAGCATGGCCCTCGCCCGGCGCATCGGCAAGGTGGGCGTGGTGGTGGGTGTGTGCGACGGCTTCGTCGGCAACCGCATGATCCACCGCTACGGCGACGAGGCCCGCAAGCTGGTGGAGGAGGGCGCCAACCCCCAGGACGCCGACGCCGCGATGAACGCGCTGGGCCTGCCGATGGGACCGTTCCAGATGAGCGACATGGCCGGGCTGGACGTGGGCTACCTCATCCGCCAGCATCAGGCGAAGGTGCGCGGGGCGCCCAAGCCCGACGGCTGGCTCGACCGCATCGTGGAACGCGGACGCAAGGGCCAGAAGACGCAGGCGGGCATCTACGACTACGGCGAGGACCGGAAGCCCAAGCCCAACGCGGAGGTCGCCCAACTCATCGAGGACTACCGCGCCGAAAAGGGCTTGGAATCCCGTGAGCTGACCCAGGAGGAGATCACCGAGCGGCTGGTCTACTCGCTGGTCAACGAGGGCGCCCAGATTCTCGACGAGGGCATCGCGCAGCGGGCCGGGGACATCGACGTGATCTACATCTACGGCTACGGCTTCCCCGCCCACCACGGCGGGCCGATGGGCTACGCCGACGAGATGGGCCTGGGGAACGTGGTCGCCGCCCTGGAAAAGTACGGCCAGACGCCCGCACCGCTGCTCAAGCGGCTGGCGGAAGAAGGCGGGTCGTTCGCGGGATGGGACAAGGCCAAGGCGAGCGCCTGAGCCCATGACCGCCGAGGTGCGCGTGCTGGGTCGGGAAGAGGCGGACGTGCTGCAAAACGTCGCCCCTGGCGTCTTCGACCATGACCTCCGGCCCGACTCGCTGGCCGCCTTTTTCGCCGACCCCCGGCATCACCTCGCCGTGGCCCTCGACGGCGGGGTGGTCGTGGGCATGGCGTCGGGCTTCCATTACGTCCACCCCGACAAGCCGCCCGAACTGTTCATCAACGAGGTCGGCGTGGCGGACGAGTACCAGGGCCAGGGCCTCGGCCGCCGCCTGCTGGACGCCCTGCTCGCCCACGCCCGGACGCTCGGTTGTGTGGCTGCCTGGGTCCTCACCGAAGAGGACAATCCCATCGCCCGCCGCCTCTACGCCTCCGCCGGTGGCGAGGAGCAGCCCGGCGTCGTCATGAGCCTCTTTTCCCTTTAAGGAGTTCCCCCATGCGTGAAGCTGTCATCGTTTCCACCGCCCGCACCCCCATCGGCAAGGCCTACCGGGGCGCCTTTAACGCCACCCCCTCGCCCACGCTGGCCGCCCACGCTATCCGCGCCGCCGTGGAGCGGGCGGGGGTTCAACCCGCTGACATCGACGACTGCATCATGGGCGCCGCCATGCAACAGGGCGTGCAGACCACCATCGGGCGCAACGCGGCGCTGCGGGCCGGGCTGGGGGTGGAGGTCGCGGGCATGTCCATCGACCGCCAGTGCGCGTCCGGCCTGATGTCCATCGCCACCGCCGCCAAACAGGTCATCGTGGACCGCATGGACGTGGTGGTCGCGGGCGGCGTGGAGTCCATTTCGCTCGTGCAGACGCCCGAGATGCGCGTCGGCCCCGACCCCGAACTGCTCTCCATGCACAACGGCATCTACATGCCCATGATCGACACGGCCGAGGTGGTCGGCCAGCGCTACTCGGTCAGCCGCGAGCGCTGCGACGAGTACGCCCTCCGGTCGCAGCAGCGCACCGCCCGCGCCCAGGCCGAGGGGATTTTTGACGCCGAGATCATCCCCGTGACCACCAAGATGAACGTGACCAACAAGGAGACGGGTGAGGTCACCCTGCGCGAGATCACGATCACGAAGGACGAGGGCAACCGCCCCGACACCACCCTGGAGGGCCTGCGCTCGCTGAAGGCCGTGCGCGGCGAGGGCAATCAGATTACGGCGGGCAACGCCTCGCAGCTTTCCGACGGGGCGTCGGCCAGCATCGTGATGGACGCGGAGATGGCGCAGGCACGGGGCCTCAAGCCGTTGGGCCGTTACCTGGGCATGGCCGTCGCAGGCACCGAGCCCGACGAGATGGGCATCGGCCCGGTGTACGCGGTGCCCAAGCTGCTGAAGCGCTTCGGCATGACCGTGGACGACATCGGCCTGTGGGAACTCAACGAGGCCTTCGCCGTGCAGGTGCTGTATTGCCAGGACAAGCTCGGCATCCCCGACGACAAGCTCAACGTCAACGGCGGCGCCATCTCCATCGGCCACCCCTACGGCATGAGCGGCGCCCGGCTAGTGGGTCACGCTCTGCTCGAAGGCCAGCGCCGGGGCGTGCAGCACGTCGTCGTGACCATGTGCGTGGGCGGCGGCATGGGGGCGGCGGGGCTGTTCGAGGTGCTCTAAGTCGCCAGTCACCAGCAGCCAGTCGCCAGCGAGAGTGCCTAGTCTTGCTCCTCCCCCCTTGCGGGGAAGACTGGGTGGGGGGTGGACGGCGCAACCGTCCCATACCGTGATGAACACGCTGAACACCTTCTGATGAACCCTCCAACGCCCCCTCCCCCGGTTCCCCGTGACCGGGGGTTTCTCTGCCTTGTCCTCACAATCGTTCAACATTAAACGATTAGAATGGACCCATGACAACCTCTCCTCTCATCCCCCACGGGCTGCATCACGTCACGGCGGTGACGGCGAATGCGCGGGCCAACCTCGACTTTTATACGCGGGTGCTGGGGCTGCGCCTCGTCAAGAAGACGGTCAACCAGGACGACGTGAGCGCCTACCACCTCTTTTTCGCGGACGGGGCGGGCAGTCCGGGCAGCGACCTGACCTTTTTCGAGTGGCCGGTGCCGCCCGAGACGCGGGGCAACAACTCGATCACCCGGACGGGCCTGCGGGTGCCGGAGGGCAGCCTGGAGTGGTGGGCCGAGCATCTGCGCGGGCAGGGGCTGGAGGTCACCCCGGTCACCCGTGCGGGCCGCGCCCACCTCGACTTCGCCGACCCCGAGGGCCAGCGCCTCAGCCTGCTGGAGGGCGGGCCAGCGGGCGTGCCGTGGGAGGGCAGCACCGTTCCCGCCGAGCACCAGATTCTGGGCCTCGGCCCCACCGAACTCACGCTGCCGGGCCTCTTTCCCACCGAGCGGGTGCTGACGCGGGTGTATGGCCTAGGCGCGGCGGGCACCTACCCCGACCCCGAGGACTCCTCGCGGACCATCCATGTCTACGCGATGGGGGAGGGCGGCCCCCACGCCGAACTGCACCTGCGCGTGGACCCCTCGCTGCCCCCGGCCCGTTCCGGCGCGGGTGGCGTCCACCACCTCGCCCTGCGGGTACGCGACGAGGACTATCACGCCTGGGCCGAGCATCTCGCCGGGCTGGGCCTGCGCACCAGCGGCGAGGTGGACCGCCACTGGTTCCACTCGGTGTACTACCGCGAGCCCCAGGGCATCCTGATCGAACTCGCCACCGACGGCCCCGGCTTCGCGGTGGACGAGGACCCCGCCCACCTCGGCGAAACGCTGGTCCTGGCCCCCTTCCTCGAACCCCGCCGCGCCCAGATTGAGGCCGGATTGACCCCCCTGTCCTGACCCAGAACAAAGGAGGTGGGCCATCCCGGTTGGGGCGGCCCACCTTCTCTCTTGCTGGTCGCTGGAAGCTGGCGACTGGCCGCTTAGACCAGCACCGGCTCCACGTACTCCCCGTACACCCGCTTCAGCGTGTCCATCTGCTCGCCCAGCGTGGTGTAGGCGTGGGCGCACTCCAGGAAGGCGGGCATGGTGTTCGCCCCGGTGACGGCCGCCTCGCGCAGGGCGTCCAGGGCCGCCTCCGCCCGTTGGGGGTCGCGCTCGCGCCGCACCTGCGCCAGCCGCGCCTCCTGCACGCGCTCGACCTCCGGGTCGATCAGTTGGATGGGCACTTCCACCGCGTCCTGCACGAAGTCGTTGACGCCCACGATGATGCGGTCGCCGGTCTCGACCTCGCGCTGGTAGCGGTAGGCGGCCTCGGCCATTTCGAGCTGGAAAAAGCCGTTGTCGATGCCCGCTTCCACCCCGCCCATCGCGCGAATCTGCTCGATGTAGCCCATCGCGGCGGCCTCGATGTCGTTGGTCAGCTTCTCGACGTAATAGCTGCCCGCCAGCGGATCGATCACGCCCGCCACGCCCGTCTCGTAGGCGATGATCTGCTGGGTCCGCAGGGCGATGGCGGCGCTCTGCTCAGTGGGTAGGGCCAGCGCCTCGTCGTAGGCGTCGGTGTGCAGGCTCTGGGTGCCGCCCAGCACGGCGGCGAGCGCCTGAATAGCAACGCGGGCGATGTTGTTCAGCGGCTGCTGCGCGGGCAAGCTGACCCCGGCGGTCTGCGAGTGCGTCCGCAGCATCCACGACCTCGGGTTTTTCGCCCCGTAGTGGTCGCGCATCTGCCGCGCCCAGATGCGCCTCGCGGCCCGCATCTTGGCGATCTCTTCGAAGAAGTCGTTATGGATGTCCCAGAAAAACGAGATGCGCGGCGCGAACTCGTCGATGTCCAGCCCGCGCTCCAGCGCCTTTTCGACATAGTGGAAGCCGTCGGCCAGCGTGAAGGCCAGCTCCTGCACGCCCGTCGCCCCGGCTTCGCGGATGTGATAGCCGCTCACCGAGATGAAGTTGAACCGGGGCACCACCTTCGGCCCCCACTCGAAGGTGTCGATCACCAGCTTCACGCTCGGGGCGGGCGGGTAGATGAACTCCTTCTGGGCGATGAACTCCTTGAGGATGTCGTTCTGAATCGTCCCGCCGATCTTCGTCAGGTCCTTGCCCTGCTTCTGTGCGTTGGCGATGTACATGGCCCAGATCGCGTTGGCGGGCGAGTTGATCGTCATGGAGGTGGTGACCTGCTCGGGGTCGATGCCCCGGAAGAGAATCTCCATGTCTGCGAGGCTGCTCACCGCCACGCCGCACTTGCCGACCTCGCCCTTGGAGAAGGGGTGGTCGGAGTCGTAGCCCATCAGGGTGGGGAGGTCAAACGCCGTGGAGAGGCCCGTCTGCCCGGCCCCCAGCAGCGCGTGGAAGCGCTCGTTGGTCTGCTCGGCGCTGCCGAAGCCCGCGAACATCCGCATGGTCCAGAGCTTGCCGCGGTAGACGCTGGGCTGCACGCCCCGCGTGTAGGGGAACTCGCCGGGATACCCGAGGTCGCGCTCGGCGTCCCAGTCCCCCAGATCGTCGGCCGTGTAGATCGGCTCAGGGTCCATGTCGGAGAGGTTCTTGAAGTTGTACTTGCGCTCGGGAAACTTCTGCGTGGCGGGCTGGTAGACGCTCTGCATCCACTCGTTCTTGGTCTTCATGGTTTACCTCCGGCCGGGAGCCGAATCGAACGCTCGTTAGGTCGCGCCCCAGGGTAGCAGACGGGCCGCGCCGGGCCGGTGTCCTGGCTGCCTCTGCTGGACAGAGCTTGAGCGTCCTCTCGGCCAGCGGCCATCTTCGCGCGGCAGGCTGGGGCCATGACCCAGGGACGACTGCAAGGCAAGAACATCGCCATCCTCGCCACCGACGGAGTGGAAGAGATCGAACTCACCAGTCCGCGTCAGGCGCTGGAGCAAGCCGGAGCGACCGCCCACCTGATCAGCCTGGAGCCGGGCGAGATTCAGGCCATGAAGGGCGACATCGAGCCGAAGGGCAAGTACGCGGTGGACCGGGTGGTGTCGGAGGTCCGGGCCGCGGACTACGACGGCCTGCTCCTGCCCGGCGGCACGGTCAACCCCGACACGCTGCGGATGGACGAGGGAGCCATGCGCTTCGTGCGCGAGATGTACGACGCGGGGAGGCCTATCGCCGCGATCTGCCACGGTCCCTGGAGCCTGTCCGAAACGGGCATCAGCCAGGGCCTGAGGATGACGAGTTGGCCCAGCCTGAAGCGCGAACTGATCCTCTCGGGCGCCGAGTGGGTCGACGAGGAGTGCGTGACCGACAAGGGCGTGGTGACCAGCCGCAAACCCGACGACCTGCCCGCCTTTAACCGCAAGATGATCGAGGAATTCGCAGAGGGCGATCACAGCAGCCGTCGGAAGTAACTTCGGCGGCTCAGCGGGGGAGCCCTGCTCAGGCTTCCCCTTCGTCTGCTTTCCGCCATCTGGCCCATGCCCAGGCCCATGCCCAGTCCCGTGCCACGCCCTAGCCTGGGGCCGATGCCCGATGTCCTCCCCACCGCCGCCGACCTCGCCGTCTTCTCGCTCGCCGCGCAGCATCCCGACACGCGCGGCTGGGTGGGCGACCCCGCCCGCCTCGCCTTGCTGGGAGAGGAGCACGCCTTCGACCTTCAGCTCGCCACCGACCTTGACCTCGCCGCGAAACGGGCCGAGTTTCTGAGCGTGGGGCAGCCTGCCAAGGCGTTCCTCAACCGCTGGGCCGAAGTGAGGCCGGACCTGGGCGCCATGCTCTCCATCCGCTTCGAGGGGCTGGACTGGGAGAAGCCCTTCGTGGACGCCAGCGTGACGACGCGGCCGCTGATGCCAGATGACCTCCCCGCGTTGCGGAAGGTGGCCCTGGACATTTACGGCGCGTTCCGGCCTGGACGCCTGCGGGTGTGGAGCGCGGCAGAGATGGGAGCGTTCCCCGACACGCGCCCCGATATGCGCGTCCTGGCCGCGCCGCTAGCGGACCTGCGTGGGGCAGAGCTACCAGACGGCCTCACGCTCATCCCCACCCGCGATACCTCGCACCATGCCGAGGCAGTGGCCGCCTACGCCGACGTAGACGCCGAGCATCCCGGCCATGTCGGACAAGCCCGGATGCTGAGCGAGGATGATCTGGCCGCAGCCATCGCGGCGGGAACCATGTTCGACGTGCTGTGGAAAGGCCAGTGGAGCGGCTACGCGGGCACGCTGCCCGAAACCCTTCTCGGTCTTCCCGCCCAGGTCGTGCAGGAACTCCTGCTCGCTCCCCACGCCCGTGGCCACGGCCTCGGCCCCCACCTCTCCACCCTGCTGGCCCGTGCCCTCCCCGACGATGGGCGGGTGCTTCTTGGCACCATCCACGGCGAGAACCGGGGAGCGCGGGAGGCGGCGCTGCGGGCCGGGCGGCGCGATATCGGTGGGTGGACCTGGGTGCCCCTGCAAGGGTGACCCTCGCCCGACCTCACCCCCCGTCCCATCTGCTAAAATCCCCGTTTGGGTATCCCGCCCACCGTCCAGACCGGACATGTGGCGGGCTTTTTTATGCAGATGAGCTGAGAGCTGAAGGCTGACCGCTGAGAGCTAACGGCTCCGCACAAAGGGAGCTGACATACATGGAATACCGCAATATCGCCATCATCGCGCACGTCGACCACGGCAAGACCACGCTGGTGGACGGCCTGCTCAAGCAGACCCTCAAGCTCGGCCACGGCGAGGAAATCGCCGAGCGGGCGATGGACTCCAACGACCTCGAACGCGAGCGCGGCATCACCATTCTCGCCAAGAACACCGCCGTGGAGTACAAGGGCGTCAAGATCAACATCGTGGACACCCCCGGCCACGCCGACTTCGGGGGCGAGGTCGAGCGCGTGCTGGGCATGGTGGACGGTGCCCTCGTGCTGGTGGACGCGGCGGAAGGGCCGATGCCCCAGACCCGCTTCGTGCTGCGCAAGGCCATCGAACTGGGCCTCAAGCCCATCGTGGTGGTCAACAAGATCGACCGCCAGGACGCCCGCCCGGAGGAGGTCGTCAACCTGACCTTCGACCTGATGGCCGAACTCGGCGCCAACGACGACCAGCTCGACTTCCCGATCCTGTACGCCATCGCCCGCGACGGCAAGGCGTTCAAGGATCTGGACAACCCCCAGGACGACATGCACGAGCTGTTCGAGATGGTGCTGGAACAGATTCCCGCGCCCGCTGTCGATCTGGAAGCCCCCTTCCAGATGCTGGTGACCAACCTCGACTATTCCGAGTACCTCGGGCGCATCGTGCTGGGGCGGGTGCAGCGCGGCAAGGTCAAGAAGGGCGAGTTCGTGCAACTGATCCACAAAGACGGCACGATGACCAAGACCCGCGTGGTGCAGCCCTTCACGCACCTGGGCCTGCGCCGCATCGAGGCCGACGAGGTGGGGGCCGGGGACATCGTGGCCCTCGCTGGAATCGAGGACGCGCAGATCGGGGAAACCATCGCCGACCTCGCCGACCCCGAGGCGCTGCCCATCATCACGGTGGACGAGCCGACCGTCTCGATGGTCTTTCAGCCCAACACCAGCCCCTTCGCAGGCAAGGAGGGCAAGTACGTCACCTCCCGCCACCTCAACGACCGCCTCAAGCGCGAGGTCATGACCAACGTGTCGCTGCGCGTCGAGGAAATCCGCCCCGACGAGTTCAAGGTGTCGGGCCGCGGCGAGCTGCACCTCTCGATCCTGCTCGAAACCATGCGCCGCGAGGGGTACGAGGTGCAGGTCGGGGCGCCGCAGGTCATCATCCGCGAGATCGACGGGCAGAAGCACGAGCCGATCGAGCACCTCGTCATCGACGTGCCTGAGCAGCACTCCAGCACCGTGATCGGCGTGCTGGGCGCCCGCAAGGGCCAGATGGTGAACATGGAGCCGCAGGGCAGCCGCGTGCGGGTCGAGTTCAAGATTCCCTCCCGCGCCCTGTTCGGCTTCCGCACCCAGTTCCTCTCCATGACCCAGGGCGAGGGCATCATGAGCCACATCTTTGACGGGTACGCGCCGTGGGCCGGGGACCTCAAGACCCGGCAAAACGGGTCGCTGGTCAGCATGGAAGACGGGGTGGCCTTTGCCTACTCGATCTTTAAGCTGCAAGACCGGGGCACCTTCTTTATCGACGCGGGACAGGACGTGTACGTGGGCATGATTGTGGGCGAGAACGCCCGCGAGCAGGACATGAACGTCAACGTCTGCAAGAACAAGAAGCTCACCAACGTGCGCTCGGCGGGCGCCGACGAGGCCCTGACCCTGATCCCGCCCCGGCGCCTGAGCCTCGAAGACGCGCTGGAGTACATCGCCGACGACGAACTCGTCGAGCTGACCCCCCAGAGCATCCGCCTTCGCAAGAAGGTTCTCAACCCCAGCTTCCGCAAGTAATCGCCGCCCAGCAGGTCGTGCGATTCACCCCCAGGACGGCCTGGGGGTTTTCCTTTGGTCCACTGCTGAACTCACGGTCCAGAGGGCGCCGGGCGGGCCGCAACCTTCCGGGGTCCGGCAGCGTAACGGGGGCATGTTCGGGCTCCCTTCCGCCCTGCTGGGCCGCTCATGCTAGAGGCCTTCGCCTGGATCGTGCATCCGCTGGCGGGCCTCGCGCTGGCGCTGTGGGGGTCGGTGATCTTCTCGGGCCGGGGCAAGCACGCGGCCGAGGTGGGCCGGGCCGCCGCCCTCATCGTGTTGATGGCGGTGCTGGGCGCCACCTGGGTGGTCCATCCGGCGGCGGGAATGCTGCTGGGCTACCTGGGGTCGCGGGGCTTTCACCGCTGGCAGCGGGACTGGCGGGCACTGCTCGTTGGAGTGCTGGCCGGACTGGTCTTTATGGCGCTGGGGGCAGACTGGCTGGTCTTCCCCCTGATCGTGATGGGGCTGATCTGGGTCTTTTCGGCCCCGGCGTCCCTGTGGACGGCCGGGAAGTCGCCGCAGGCCATTGGGGACGCGCCCGCTTCTGCCGCCCTACCCGAGCAGGCGGGCGGCCTGCCGCTGGGCGACCTCACCTCCCGCGAGCGCGAGGCGGTGCCGGTGGGCGGGGCAGCAGCGAACGCGGCGCGGCGAGCACAGGCGGCTCCCGCTCCCGACGACGAGGACGCACTCACCGCCCTGACCCGTGACGAGCGGTTGCCCGGCGAGGCCCGCGCTCAACTCGTGGCGCTGGACCTGCGGACCCGCGAGGCCCTGCGCCACCTGGAAGCCCAGGGGCAGGGGGGCAGTGAGGGGGCTTACCTGGCCCGCGCGGTGCGGCGTGAGTATGCACCGGCCGCCGCGCACGCTTACCTCAAGCTGCCGCCCACCCTGGCAAACACCCAGCCGTTGGAAGACGGCAAGACGGGACGGGACCTGCTGCGCGAGCAACTCGACTTGCTACTGGGCGCGGTGGCCGAGGTGCTGGATGAGGCCCTGCGTACGGGCGGCCAGGAGCTGCTTACCCACGGTCGGTTCCTGCGCGAAAAGTTCCGCAAGGCGCCGGGGGACCTTGAGCTGTAGCCCAAGCACGGCCTCGCGCCCCGCCCGGTCACTGACACGGAAAAGATTACCTGTCAAAGTTGCGACAAACTAATGGTCACTGCCGTTGGCAGGTGATTCTTTGCGGATGCATGACCCTGGACGCGCGAGGTCTATTCCTTGGGCTTTTCTCGACGCTTCACCACCAGTTCCAATTCCGGTATGGCTAACAGGAGTGCACATTTCTGGAATGGACATTAAAGACCTTCCTGACCTTAACCAGAGGGCAAGGTCGTGCGTGCCGCATTTCCAATGGCCTCCATAGAGGGGCACTGATTTCAGGGTAATAACGCGTTGTAGCGGTGAATGTCTCGAGATGGGATTGCCGTCGGCTAAAGGACAGGGAACGCCTCACCAAATGGGCCAGACGGGCACGCAAGGCTGCATTGAAGCGCCCAACGTGTAGGGTTCCGCCAATCTGGTGTAGTGCCCCGAACTCTTGTAGACCGACAAGCCGTCGGCAGGCACACCGCGTCCAGATAGAGGGTTTCGAGGCTGTGCCACAGGCCATACGCCCCCAAGGTGTCGCGGTCCATAAGGAAGCACCCGACGATCCGTCGGGTGTGGCGGCCCATCGCCAGCTAGATTCACCGCACACGACTTTGGCTGCTCACGAAGTGCATAACTCGTCGCACTCCAGCACCTGCTCGGGAGGCGCTCAGGCTTTTTTTGCTCCTCCGCTGAACTCATCAAGGCCGTACGGAACGTCCCGGCCCAGCTGCTTGAGGTGCGGGCAGAACCACGACCGACTGACGCCCGTCACCCCGCAACTCCCCCGCGGGGAGGGGCGTTCGGTGAGCAGACGATCTATCAGGGCGATTACTCCGCTGGGATTCGGTGACAGGTGGGGTTGAGCGTGAACTGAAAGCCGCAGATGCAGCACAAGTAGCGCTGCTTCCCGGTGTGGGCATGACCGTTGTTGACGATGCGGACGGCGCCGCACTGCGGACACGTCAGACCGTTCATGGTTCATTCAACATCCGTCATGCCCAGAAGTCCACGACCGCCTACAGAACGGCAAATGCGGGGCCTGAGCGTGTACAGATGTGTGGGAGCGGTGGCCGAGGCTGTGTGGGATCAGCCCTTCTGGTATGCCGCTCGCGCGTCGAGGAGCACCGCAAACCCCGTCTCGTCTGCTGCGATGATGATCCGACGGTTGTATGCCTCATCCACGGCGCGTAGGGCAGTCCTCAAACGGAGGTTCTCGTCTGCCTGAACGAGGTAGGCCTCAGCGATCAAGGATGCCTGCTCGTTCAGCGCCCCATCCGCCAGCAGTTGCTGGATATGCTCCGGTGTCAGGTTTCTCACAGTGCTTGAGTATGAATGTCAGCGGGTGACGAGACATGCCCCCGCCGGGGGTCACGTGCTGAGGGTCACCTGCCACTGCCGACTCGCTGGGTCGATCGCTGCCGCCGGCGCGTTGACCAGCCGCAGCGTGATCTGCCCCGCCGCGCTTCCCCACGCGCCCCAGGGCACCGATCCGGGCCACGCTCAATCCCTGCCCGACGGCCGCTCCAGCCGCCCCCATGGTTTCCACGCTGCTGTGCGCCACGATGTCATACCGGTTGGCGACGGTGGCCCTCCCGCTTGCTCCGTTCCCGCGCTTTGTTGACCCGCCGCCGCAGCGTGCGGACCGGGATACCCAGCTTGGAGACCAGTTCCCCGGCCGTCCATAGCATGGTCTGGCGCTTGGGGCTGTAAGCCAGGGTCATGGCCGCTTCGAATGCGTGGGCGCTGGCCCCGAGCAGTTCGACGAGTTGAGCGGTGAGGCTGTGTTCGTGGAAGCGCCCTTCGCCAAGGGCCGCGATCTGGCCGCGTTCAAGGTCTGTGGCGGCAGCATGGCCGGTGGAAGGCGCCCGACTTACGACGGCGACGTGGTGATCGTGCACCGCGAGCTGGGTGGGGGGATCAGTCAGCCGGTAGGCGCTCGCCTCGAGGACGATGGGTTCGTGGTCAAACGCCTGCGACCGAACGGCATCCTCGACCCCGGGCTGTCCCTCATTCCAGCTGAGCGGGTCGCCCAGGTACTGGGCCGTGTTGTCCGGGTCGTCTGAAGCGTGCCGTGAAGATGGGGATTGAATTTACAGCAGATCACCCCCGGCGCCAGGAGGCTCACGGGAGGTTCTATTGAACGCATGGCACTCAAAGGGTCGGGGATGGAACGAGCCGGGCGATTTCGGGGGAGAGCCGGTATGCCAGAACGGGAAAGGAAGAGGCACGGCCAGCACGGCCGAGGCGTCACTCTAGGTTTAGGCTGGCTCCGGTTGTTCCACGAGGATTGAATTTGAGTCAGGGCGAGGGGTTGAGCACAGAGAACAGCACCCCGTTCCCCGCCCGGTCACACCGACGGCGACTTGCGTCCCTGTTCATGGGAGCTCGGGTCCGTTAACCTGAGCTTCAGAGTCAGGATTATGACGACGACCCCCATCCCCGCTCCCCTCCAAACGACCGCGCCCTCCGGCGACCTCCGCATTCCCTCGCTGCTGCTGGCGGCGGAGGCGGTGCTGGCCCACCTGCACCCCCGCGCTCCCCTGCGGGTGGAGCGGGTGGCCCTGGGCGAGACGCCCGGCGTGACCTACGCCCTCGCGCCCGATCCCCAGGCCCTGGCCCTGAACCGGGCATTGCGCGAGGAAGTCGCCCTGGTCGGTCTGGCCCGCTCCGCGATGGCGCGGCTGCTGGGGCTTTCGGCCGACGCGGGGAAGGGTCCCGCCTGCCGTGACCCCCGCGCCCTGCTGACCGCTGCTCTCACCGACCCCGAGGAGCTGGAAGTGCTGGACGCCCAGCTCGCCGTGCTGGAGGCCCGCGCCCGCGCCCTGCTGCGCCGCTCCTGGGCCGAGGTGGAGGTGGTCGCGGCGGGCCTGCGCGACCACGGCGAACTCGATGCGCGGGAGGTCGCCCACCGGGTCGCCTGTGCCCAGGGCATCCGGGGCACGCTGCTGAACTGACCTTTACCGAACGGGGGTCGTTGCTCGATTGGGTGTGCTGGACGTGACCACTTCCTGTCCGTCTAGCACACCCTTTTTCCCAAACTGGGACAATCCTGCTCGGATCAGTCGGGATTGTGTGCCAGTCTTCATTTTGCGGCCGGAGCTACGTTCCTGAGCATCGGCCCGGCGCACCCTGCGTTCAGGAGGCAGCACCATGAACGACATGCAACAAGGCCGGAATATGGGAGAAGGGCAGAGCGTCGTGAGCCGCTGCGGGGCCACAAACTGCCGTTACAACGAGGGGGAGAACTGTACGGCGGGCCAGATCGAGGTCGACTTCAGCGGCCAGATGGCCCAGTGCCTCACCTTCAGCCCGCAGGACGGTCAGAGCGACTCGGCGCGGATGGGCGAGGGCACCCGCTGAACGTTCAGCTCCCTAACATATGGGCCGGGTGACGCTTCCCCGGCCCCCCTTCATTTCCCGCATGTCACACCACCACGACCCCGTGGTGCTTGGCCTTATCGGGCGGCTCCACATGGATGGTGACGGCCACGCCGGGCAACTCGGCAAACAGCGCCTCCTCCAATCGGTCGCAGATGGCGTGGGCGTCCTGCACGGTCATGGCGCCGGGCACGACGAGGTGGAACTCCACGAAGGTCATGCGGCCCGCGTGCCGGGTGCGCAGGTCGTGGACCTCCAACGCTCCGTCGGCGTGGGTGCTGAGAAGCTGCCGAATGCGGTTCTCGGTGTGGGGGTCCACCCCCGCGTCCATCAGGCCGCCCACGCTCTCGCGCACGAGGTGCCAGCCGCTCCACAGGATGTTGACCGCCACCAGCAGTGCGAGCGCCGGGTCCAGCCAGCTCACCCCGGTCAGGGCGGCGAGCGCGACCCCGGCCAATACACCCACGCTGGTCACCACGTCGGTCAACACATGCCGCCCGTCGGCCAGCAGCGCTGGGGACCGGACGGCACGTCCCGTCCGCAGCAGCACACCCGCCCACAGCCCGTTGAGCAGGGTTGCCCCCAGGTTGATCGCCAGGCCGTTCCAGGGGGCCTCCAGCGTGCGCGGATTCTGGAGGGCCGGGATCGCCTCCCGGATGATGCTGAAGGCCGCCAGCACGATCAGCACGCCCTCGGCCACCGCACTGAAATACTCGGCCTTGGAATGACCGTAGGGGTGCGTGGCGTCAGCGGGCCGCGCCGAGACGCGCAGGGCGATCAGGGCGGCGGCGGCGGCGGCCACGTTGATGATGCTTTCCAGCGCGTCCGAGTACAGGGCCACGCTGCCCGTCACCTGATAGGCCAGAAACTTGAGCGCCAGCACGGTGAGGGCGACCACCACGCTGCCCAGGGCGATTCTGGCCGAACGGTCCACCCGGCGAGCGTAACAGGATTGAATGAGGCAGGAGGCGGCACCCGGCCGGGGACACCCCCACCGCCCGCCGTTCTGTCCTGGGCGTAACCCGCTCTGCTACACTCCCCCGGTGACGACCGTGCCGGACCTGCCCGATTCCCCCCTGCTGTCCCAGCTCAACCCCAACCAGGCGCAGGCCGCCAACCACCACACTGGCCCGGCCCTCGTGATCGCGGGGGCGGGTAGCGGCAAGACGCGCACGCTGGTCTACCGCATCGCCCACCTGATCGGGCACTACGGGGCCGACCCCGGCGAGATTCTGGCCGTGACCTTTACCAACAAGGCCGCCGCCGAGATGCGCGAGCGGGCCAAGCACCTCGTGCAGGGGGCCGACCGACTCTGGATGAGCACCTTCCACTCGGCGGGCGTCCGCATCCTGCGGGCCTACGGAGAACACATCGGCCTGCGGCGGGGCTTTGTCATCTACGACGACGACGACCAGATGGACATCCTCAAGGAAGTCATGGGGTCCATCCCCGGCATCGGGCCAGATACCAACCCGCGTGTGCTGCGCTCCATCCTCGACCGGGCCAAAAGCAACCTGCTCACGCCCGCTGACCTCGACCGCTCGCATGAACTCTTTATCAGTGGCATTCCGCGTGAGGCCGCCGCCGAGGCCTACCGCCGCTACGAGGCCCGCAAGAAGGGGCAGAATGCGATCGACTTCGGGGACCTCATTACCGAGACGGTGCGGCTGTTTCAGGAGGTCCCTGCCGTGCTCGACCGGGTGCAGGACCGGGCGAAGTTCATTCACGTGGACGAGTATCAGGACACGAATAAGGCGCAGTACGAGTTGACGCGTCTGCTGGCGAGCCGGGACCGGAATCTCTTGGTCGTGGGTGACCCCGACCAGTCGATCTACAAGTTCCGCGGCGCCGACATCCAGAACATCCTCGATTTCCAGAAGGATTACCCGGACGCCAAGGTTTACATGCTCGAACATAATTACCGTTCGAGCGCCCGCGTCCTGAACCTCGCCAACAAGCTAATCGAGAATAACTCCGAGCGGCTGGACAAGACCCTGAAGGCGGTCAAGGAGGACGGCCACCCCGTCGTCTTCCACCGTGCTCCGGACCACCGGGCGGAGGGCGATTTCGTGGCCGAGTGGATCACCCGGCTGCACGGCGAGGGGCGGCCCTTTACCGATATGGCGGTGCTGTACCGCACGAACGCGCAGTCCCGCGTGATCGAGGAATCGCTGCGCCGGGTGCAGATTCCGGCCAAGATCGTGGGGGGCGTGAGCTTCTATGACCGCCGGGAAATCCGGGACATCCTGGCCTATGCCCGCCTCGCCATCAACCCGGATGACGACGTGGCGCTGCGCCGCATCATCGGGCGGCCCCGGCGCGGGATCGGGGACACGGCGCTCGAGCGGCTGATGGAGTGGGCGCGGGTGAACGGCACGTCTCTCCTGACCGCCTGCGCGAACGCCCAAGAGATGAATATCCTCGACCGGGGGGCACAGAAGCCCGTCGAGTTTGCCGGACTCATGCAGGCCATGAGCGAGGCCGCCGACAACTACGAACCGGGGCCGTTCCTGCGCTACGTGATCGAGAACAGCGGCTACCTCGACCTGCTGCGCCAGGAGGGCCAGGAGGGGCAGGTCCGCATGGAAAACCTCGACGAACTCGTCAACGCCGCCGAGGAATGGTCGGGCGAGAACGAGGGCACCATCGCGGATTTCCTCGACGACGCCGCGCTGCTCTCCAGCGTGGACGACATGCGCTCGCGCACCGAGAACCGCGACAAGCCCGAGGAAGCCGTCACCCTGATGACCCTGCACAACGCCAAGGGGCTGGAGTTCCCGGTGGTGTTCATCGTGGGGGCCGAGGAGGGCCTGCTCCCCAGCAAGAACGCGCTGATCGAGCCCGGCGGTATCGAGGAGGAACGGCGGCTCTTTTACGTGGGCATCACGCGGGCGATGGAGCGGCTCTTTCTGACCGCTGCGCAAAACCGCATGCAGTACGGCAAGACGGTCGCCGCCGAGGACAGCCGCTTTCTGGAGGAGTTGGGCGACGGCTTCGACACCGTGGACCCCTACGGGCAGGTCGTGGAGTACCGCCAGAAGAGCTGGAAGGATTACCGCCCGACCGTGCCCACCCGTCCCAGCGCTGTGAAGAACACCAGCCCGATGACGGAAGGCATGGCCTACCGGGGCGGCGAGAAGGTCAAGCATCCCAAGTTCGGGGAGGGGCAGGTGCTCGCGGTGGCGGGCGTGGGGGACCGGCAGGAGGTCACGGTGCACTTCCCCTCGGTGGGGACCAAGAAGCTGCTGGTGAAGTTCGCCAACCTGTCCCCGGTCTGAGGGCATGAGCAGGAGGGCGGCTCCCGGACCATCGTCCCAGGAGCCGCCCCATTCTGTTTCCCGCCTCAGCGCTTGCTGAGCTTGACCGGCAGGGTGGTGCTGAGCTTGACCTTGCCGCCGCCCACCTTCATCACGTACAGGGTGGCCGCCTGACGGTCCCCCACGCTGTTGAAGTTGACCCGGCCCGACAGCAGTCCGCTGAAGGTGCCCCCCCGGATGGCCGACTCGACCTGCTGGCGGGTGGGGGCCTTGTTGCCGTTGGCCTTGGCCGCATTCAGGATGCCTTGCAGCACGACCTTGGCGGCGTCGTAGCCGAAGACGGCGAAGCCCTGCGCGGGCTGCTTGAAGGTCTTCTGGTAGTTCGCGGCGAAGGTCTTGGCGGCGGGCAGCGCCTCGACCGGGGCAGCGGCAGTGGTGAAGTAGACGTTCTCGCCACCCTTGCCCGCGATCTTGAGCAGCTCGGAGCTGTCAAGCCCGTCGCCGCCGACGACCGGCGTGGTGACTCCGGCCTCGCGCAGTTGCTTGAGGAACACGCCGACCTGGTTGTAGATGCCGCCGAAGTAGATCGCGTCCGGGCGCTGAAGCTTGATCTTGGCGATGATGGAGGAAAAGTCGTTCTTCTCTTCCGTGCCCTCGTTGGCAACGACCTGGGTCCGGTTCGCCTTCAGCGCCTTTTCCACCTCGTTGGCGAGGCCCTCGCCGTAGGCCGTCTTGTCGTTCAAGATGTAGATTTTCTTGGCCTTCAGCGTGTTCGTGAGGAACTGCGCCCCGGCCGGACCCTGCGCGTCGTCACGGGCCACGATGCGGTTCATGTTGCTCAGGCCCCGGTCAGTCACGTTGTTCGCGGTGCTGGCCGAGCTGACCATCGCCACGCGGCTGGGGGAGAGCACGGCGCTCACCGGAATGGTCACGCCGCTGTTGAGCGCCCCCACGACCCCCAGCACCTGACGGTCGGCGGCGATCTTGCGGGCGGCGGCCGTGCCGGTCGCGGGGTCGGCCTGGTCGTCGAAGGGCACGAACTGCAAGGTGAAGCCCAGCTTCTTGAACTGCGGCTGGTACTCGGTCACCGCGAGCTGAATGCCGTTGCGGGCCTGCGTCCCGATGGCGCTCTGGCCGCCCGACAGGGGCGCGAGGCTGGCAAGCTTGATGGTCGTCTGGGCGCCTGCGGTACTCAGGGCGAGGGCAGCCATCACAGTCACGGTCGTTTTCATTCAGCCTCCTGATCCACTCCGGCGCCGGGGCCTGGGGGAGCCCCTGGAGCTTCCGCCGCCGGGTGCGGGCAGTATCCCGGAGGAAGCTGAGACGACCAACCCACCTGGCCCGACTGGGTGGACAGGCGGGGCGGAGGTGGGTCTACGCTCCCGCCACCTCCGCCCGCACGCTGGGGTCGGGGTCAGCCCGCAGCCGCTCGCGCACCCCCTCCGGCAGATCGTTTCTCCCCGCCACCGCCAACCGCACCCCCTCGTCGGGATCGGCGGCCAGTGCGGGTAGGAGGGCAGGAGAGAGGGCCAGGTGCCGGGCGGCGGCGCGTCGCACCCCGATGTTGGGGTCGGTGGCGAGGACGGTCAGCACCGCGTCGCCGGGCGCTTCAGCGTGGGCTACCGCCCGGCGCACCTCCGGGTCGGGGTCGGCGGCGAGGCGGGCGAGGCGCTCCGGGCCGAGGTCAGGCCGCACGGCGAGGAGGGTCCGCACCGCCGTGTCCGGGTCGTCCAGCAGCACGTCCAGCACCGCGCCACTGAGCCCCTCGGCACTCGCCACATGCAGGCGGATGTCCTGCTCCGGGGCACGGGCGAGGGCGAGCACGGCATCCTCCGGCAGATCGGTGCGCTCCAGCACGGCGCGGCGGACCTGTTCGGCCTCGTCGCCCGCCAGCCGCACCAGCAGCTCCGGTGGGGCGTCGGGGCGACGGGCCAGGGCCGCGCGGACCTCGTCCTCGGCGTCGTGCTCGGCGCGGTCGAGGGCCTCCGGCGGCACGGTCCAGGCTTGCAGGGCCGCTGCCCGCACGCTGGGGTGCTCGTTCGCCGCCAGCCATTCCCGCACGGTGCGGGGCAGGTCCACCCGTCGCGCCAGGGTCGAGAGCACGTCGGGGTCATCGTCGGTCGCCAGCGTGAGCAGGCAGTCCAGCGGCAGGTCCAGCCGTCGCGCGACCGAGGCCCGCACGAAGCCGTGCGCGTCGGTCACCAGGGTCCGCAGCACGTCGCCGGGGAGGTCGGGGCGGGCAGCCACCGCCTTCCGCACGTCGTAGTCGTCATCGGCGGCGAGGTGCCGCACCAGCACTTCGGATAGATCGGGCCGCCGCGCCACCGCCTCGCGCACCTGCCAGCCCGCGTCGGCGGCGAGGGCCTGCACCCGCTCGGCCCCCAGCCCCGGCCGGGCGGCGAGGGCGGTCCTCACCCCGAAGTCCTCGTGCCGCGCCGCGCCGTCCACCACCCAGGCGGGGGCTTCCGGCAGCGCGAGCAGGGCCGTGACCCCCTCGGCCGGAAAGAGGTTCAGCAGCCCCGGCCGGGCGAGACGCATCAGCGGCAGGCCGGGATTTTGCAGCACCTCACGCGGAAAGGCGGGAGCCAGCGTCCCCAGCACCTCGGCAGGCGTGTTGGGATGCCGCGCGACCTGCGAGCGCACCCGCGCGTCGGGATGCCCGGCGAGGCCCGAGAGAGTCCCCGCCGTCGCGCCGGGCGCCTGCGCCGCTGCCAGCGCCGCCTCCGGGGACAGCGCCGCCAGCGTGCGCGAGTCGGGTTCGGGAATCGTCATGGGGCGATGATGCCAGATGCCGGAGTGGGAGGCTGTGCCACCATACCCCATGCGCCTCGCCATCCTGACCGACGTTCATGGCAACCGATTCGCGCTGGAAGCGGTGCTGGAGGACCTCCGTTCTGCGAGTCCCGATGCTGTCCACAACCTAGGGGACACCGTCTGGGGCATGGCAGACCCGGCGGGGGCGTGGTCCATGCAGCGCGAACACGCGCCGCCCAGCGTGCGGGGCAATACGGACGAGTTCTTTCTGGCCGACCCCGCCGAGTTGGAAGCCGAGACGCGGGCCTACCGCGAGTTCTTGGAGGGACAGCTCGGCGGCACGCCTGCCGAACTCTCCGCCTTACCGTTGACCGCAACTGTGGGAGAGGGGGAGGTGCTGCTCGCCCACGGCAGCCCGGCAGACGCGTGGGAGGCCCTGTTCGCCCTGCCGGAGGGGGAGCGGCTCGCGCGGGTGCGCGACTGGCCGGGAGTGCGGGTCGTTGTCGTGGGCCACACCCACACCGAGGCGGTCTGGACGCGGGGCGGCGTCACCTTTGTGAATGCGGGCGCCGTGTCCCGCCAGAAGGACGGCGACCCCACCGCCCGCTGGGTGCTGCTGGAGCGCCGCGCGGGGGTCTGGAACGTGACCTTCCGCCGCGTGCCCTACGACACCGGGGCCGCCGCGGAGTGGGCGGAAGCGCACGCCCCGGACGGCGGCGCCGAGGCCTACATGGTGCGGACTGGCCTCAGGCCGTGAAGCCCTCGCCCTCCTCCGCCAGCCGCAGCACGTCCCCGAAGGGAAAGCCCTCGTCCTCCAGCCCGCCGGGGGGGACCACCCAGAGGGTCGGCATCCGGGGTGGCTGGGTCGGAAAGTCGCCGTAGCCGTCGGTGAGGTAGATCAGCACGTCTGGCTCGTGCGTGTCTGCCAGCGCGAAGATCGGCCGGAAGTCGGTGCCGCCGCCGCCCTGGGGCTGGGGAATGGGGTCGCCTGGGCGTAATTCAAAAGGACCGTAGGCCTCCGTGTCGGCGTAATAGAGCGTCGCGCGGACGTGCGGGTACGCGCCCAGCACCCCCTGCACCTCGGCGACCAGCGCCCGCACCGCCGCGTCGTCCACACTGCCGGAAGTGTCCACCGCCACCAGCGCGGTCAGCGACTCGTCGTCCAGCGCCTCCAGATACAGCCCCCGCCCCACGAAGCGGCGGTCGAAGCCCCCGAAGTCCACCGGGGTCCGCGCCAGAAAGCGCCACAGTTGCGCCCGCCAGTCCAGCCGCGCAGGCGAGAGCCGGGCGAGTTCGCGGTGCATTCCCACGGGGTCGTGCCCCTGGCCCGCCATCGCCTCCACGCTGCGGGCCTGCGCGAGGGCCTGCTGCCACTGCCGCGCCGCCTGCCCCCCCGGCTGGCCCTCACGCGGCGGGGCGTCGGAGGGCGGGCCGTCGAGTAGGTCGTCCGCCTCGTCCTCCCCCTCTTGCCCCTCGCGGCCCTCCAGCGAGGTGTAGACCTCCTCCACGCTGAGGCGCTCCAGATGCTCGTCGCGGGCGGCCCCCGGCGGCAGCGGCAGCCCGGCGGCGGCGACCATCCCGTTCACGATGGTATCGGCGGCGCGGTTCCAACGCTTCTTCTCACGCGGTCCCCGGCGCGGCACGTGCGAGAGCGCGGCGTGCAGCACCTCGTGCAGCAGCAGGCCGTCCAGCACGTCGGGCGGGAGGCTGGCTGCCACCTCCGGGTTCACGTAGACCCGCTCGCCGTCCGTGCCCGCCGCCGCGACCTCGCGCGAGGGCACGAACTCGGCGTGTAGCAGCAGCGTGGCGAAAAAGGCGGACTTGCCCCGCAGCCGCAGCCGCGAGCCGGAGACGAGGGCCTGGAGGTCGGGCGGGGTCACGGGACGGCCCTCATCCCCCCGCCAGCTCCAGCGTGCCCGCCACCAGCCCCGCCAGCCGCTCGTCGCGGGTCAGCAGCCCGGCCAGCTCGCCGAGTTGCCCGATGGCCTGGAACTTGCTGACCAGCGTAGCGACATACAGTTGCAACCACTCCGGCCCGGCGGCGTCGGCCAGCCAGGTGAAGGCGTGATAGGCCTCATCTGCATTGGCGGCGCGGGCGGCGAGGCCCACCACGGCGGCGTAGCGCACGCTGGGTTCGGCGGGCAGTCTCAGCCCCGCGCCCTGCCCGCGTAGCACCAGCCCCAGGTCCGGCAGGCCCTCGTACAGCCGCACGAAGGCGGCGAACTCGGCTCCAGCAGCCTCCCCTACAGCGGGCGCGGCGTCCAGCCCGGCGCGGTGCAGTTGCGCGGCCATCTCCCACGCACGGGGGCTGGGCCACGCGGGTTGCGTGGGGTCCAGGCGGTGCAGCAGTTCAGGCCGGAAGGTCAGGAAGGCGATGACATGCTCATGCAGCCCCTTCCCCAGCGCGTAGGAGCGCCACGAGTCGAAGTCGGGCCGCACGCCGAGGTGCAGGAAGCGGTTGGCGAGGGGCGCGGGCATGTCGAAGACCGAGGCGCGGTCCTCCTTGCGGTTCCCCGCCGCCCACACGAACCAGCCCTCCGGCAGCTCGTAACTCCCCACCCGGCGGTCGAGGATGAGCTGCTGCGCCATCCCCTGCATGGTGGGCGGGGCCATGTTCACCTCGTCCAGAAAGAGGACGCCCTGGCCCGCACGCGGCAGAAATTCGGGCGGATACCAGCGGCTCACGCCCCCGCCGTGGCCGTCGGCCTCGGGCACGGGCAGGCCGCGCAGGTCGGTCGGCGCGAGCTGTGAGAGCCGCACGTCCACGAAGTCCAGCCCGTGCGCGGCGGCCACCTGCGCGACCACGCTGCTTTTGCCCACGCCGGGCGGCCCCCAGATCATGGTGGAGAGCTTGAGGTTCCCCGTGACTAGCGCGGAAAGGTACGACTGCAACTCGGCGGGGGTGAGGGTCACGGGGGAGAGGGTAGCGCGTAGGAGGGGCTTAGCGCGGAGAGGGGGCGGACAGTTCGCCCCGCAAGCGCTCGCGCAGTTCCCCGGCCGAGTACGCCCGCGAGGGCAGGCGCACCAGCCGCAGCCCCGCCGACCGGAACGCCACATCCTTGACCGCGTCCCGGTGCTGCTGCTTCTCGCTCCCGTGCGAGGCCCCGTCCAGCTCAATGGCGAGCACCGGGCGGTAGGCCGAGGCGCCGTCCACGATCAGAAAGTCCACGTGCTTGTCCCGCAGCCGTGCGTAGGTCGCCTGCCGCCCCTCCTGCACGGTGATCTTGAACAGGTCGTTCAGCCGCACATTGGGAAAAACCCGGTAGGAGGTGCCCACCAGCGCTTCCTCCAGCGCCCCGAAGAAAGCGTGCTCGTCCCGGCTGAAGAAATACCGCTTGACCTCCATGGGGAGGCGGTCGGGTACGGTGCCTGACGGGGATGGCGGGGCGGGGTGGGGGCGGGGCGTTTCCCGAACACCGAAGAGGCTGGCGAGACAACCAAGAGGGGCCATGCGGCTGAGCCTAGCGGCCAGGTGTAGGGGAAGGGGACGCATCTTCGTTGCCCCGCTGCCCGCGTACACTGGGCCGAAACGCCCATCTCCCCTTATCCCCTCCCGCTATACTTCCCTCCAATTCTTTGACCCGGTTCAATTTGCCAGTGTCCACTCCCTCTGCCGCGCCCATCTCAGGAGGCCCTGCCCTTGCTGCCGCTCGAACATAAGATTCTGTTTTTCCTCTTTGCCCTGGTCGCCGGACTGTACGGCCTGTGGGGGTTTTACCGCCTCTACCTGCGAATCAAACGGGGCGCTCCCGCCTCCGAGGTCCGCTGGAACCAGATGGGCTCGCGGCTGTGGTACTCGGTCAAGACCTCGCTGACGCAGGAGCGCACCTTTCGCGGCCGTCCCTGGGTCAGTGCGCTGCACTCGCTGATCTTCTACGGGTTCGTGTACTACCTGCTCGTCAACGTGGTGGACGGGCTGGAAGGCTTCATTCCCTTCCACATCTACTCGGACAGCTTCCTGGGCGCGACCTACAACCTGCTGGCGGACGTGCTGAGCTTCTTGGTGCTTGTCGGCGTGGTGAGCCTGGTGGTGCGCCGCCTGTTCCACCCGTCCAAGCGGGACTTCCGCTTCACCGAAAAGACGCTGCTGCACCCGCGCGTCAAGAACAACTTCATCAAGCGCGATTCCCTCATCGTGTCGTCCTTCATTTTCTTCCACGTCGGCAGCCGCATCCTGGGCAACGCCGCCAAGATGGTGGAAGAGGCCCGCGACCTGGGCCGTTACGACGCCTTCCAGCCCATCTCGTCGGCACTGGGGTCGGCGCTGTTTTCCGGCCTGAGTGAGGGCGCGATTCAGGGCTGGCGCATCTTCGGGTTCTGGGGGGCGCTGGGCAGCGTGCTCGCGTTCCTGGCGTACTTCCCGTACACCAAGCACATCCACATCTTCATGGCGCCGATCAACTACGCGCTCAAGCGTCCGGTCGGCTCGGGCGTGCTGCCCCCAATGAAGGGGCTGGAAGAGGCGATGGAGGCCGAGGAACCCCGGCTGGGCGCGGAGAAACTGGAAGACCTGGAATGGCCCCGGCTGCTGGACGCCTACGCCTGTATCCAGTGCAACCGCTGCCAGGACGTGTGCCCGGCGAACGCGACCGGCAAGGCCCTGTCGCCCGCCGCGTTGGAAATCAACAAGCGCATGGAGCTGAACGACCTGACCTCTGGCGGGCAGAGCGGCGTGCTGCTGGGCGGCCCCAGCACCCTGGGCTTTGCCGCACAGGGCCTCGCGGCTCCGGCGGGCGCTCCGCATCCCAGCCCCTTCGTGCTGCGGCCGACGGCGTTTGAGTCGGGGGCGAGCACTGCGCACCCGCTGCTGGAGTTCGCCATCAACGAGGAGTCGGTGTGGGCCTGCACGACCTGCGGCGCCTGCATGCAGGTCTGCCCGGTGCAGGACGAGCAGATGCTCGACATCATCGACATCCGCCGCCATCAGGTCATGGTCGCGGGCGAGTTCCCGCCGCAGCTTCAGACGGCCTTCCGGGGCATGGAGCGGGCCAGCAACCCCTGGGGCATCTCCCGCGACAAGCGCATGGAGTGGGCCGAGGGGCTGAAGGTTCCAACGATTGACGAGAACCCCGAACCCGACGTCATCTACTGGGTGGGCTGCGCGGCCTCCTACGATCCCGGCGCCCAGAAGGTGTCCCGCGCCTTCGTGCAACTGCTCGACAAGGCAGGGGTGAACTACGCCGTCCTCGGGAAGAAGGAAGCCTGCACGGGCGACTCGGCCCGCCGCGCCGGGAACGAGTTCCTGTATCAGCAGCTAGCAGCGGAAAACGTGGAGACGCTCAACTCCGTGCGCCCGAAGCTGATCGTCGCCACCTGCCCGCACTGCATGAACGCCATCGGGCACGAGTACAAGCAGCTCGGCGGCCACTACCAGACCATCCACCACACCGAGTATCTGGAGACGCTGGTCGCGGCGGGCAAGCTGCCCCTCGCGCAGCTTCAGGAGCATGTCACCTACCACGATCCCTGCTACCTGGGCCGTCACAACGGCGTGTACGACGCACCGCGCCAACTCATCACCCAGATGGCCGGGCAGGTGCTGGAGCTGGAGCGTAGCCGCGAGGGGTCCTTCTGCTGCGGGGCGGGCGGCGCCCAGTTCTGGAAGGAGGAGGAGGAGGGCCGCGAGCGCGTCTCCGACAACCGTTTCCGCGAGATTCAGGCCCGGCTCGACGGCGCGGCGCAGGCGGTCACCGAGTACGAGGAGACGGGCAAGGTCGTCGCCGTGGGCTGCCCCTTCTGCAAGTCGATGATGAACTCGACGCCCGAGAAGGCGAAGCACGACGACATCGTGGTCAAGGACGTGGCCGAGCTAATGCTCGAAAGCGTGCAGCGGGCGACCGGCGAGTGGGTGGCCCCCACCGCCGCGCCGGACAGCACCCTGGAAGACTCGCCGCAGCCCACCGTCCCCAACGCCGAGACGCCGATGGCCCGCACGGGCGCGGCCCCCAGCGTGGGCCTCGGGGACGACGTGGTGGGGACCACCAGTGCCGACGTGCTCAACGCGCAGCCGGGCAGCCCGGTTGGCAACGCGGATACCCAGCCCGAGCCCCAGGCCGCCGCCCCCAGCCCGCTGACCTCCAGCTCGGCGGATTCGTCGCCGCGCAAGGCGTGGAAGCCGGGGGGAGCGGCCAGCAGCCAGCAGCCAGCGGCCAACGAAGAAGCGGCCCCCGCACCCGCTCGTAAGAGCTGGAAGCCGAAGGGGAGCGGGGACGATGTGAGCGCCGCACCTGTCGCGGAAGCAGCCACCGTTCAGTCGCCAGCCGCCAGTGAGGGAGCGGCCCCGGCTCGCAAGGCCTGGAAACCCAAGGGTGGGGACGACGTGAGCCCCGCGCCGATCGCGCCGGAAGTGCAGGCGGAGGCCCCGGCTCAGCGCAAGGCTTGGAAGCCGAAGGCCAGCGCCGACACTCAGACTGCCGAGGCCACCTCGGAGTCGTCCGTCACGGTCGCGTCTCCCGTGCCTGAAACGACTGCCCCCGCAGGCGAGCGCAAGAAGTGGGCACCGAAGGCAGCCCCGTCCCCCACCCCCGAAGCGGCCCCGGTCGAGGCGTCCGCACCGACCGAACCCACTCCCGCAACGGGCGAGCGCAAGAAGTGGGCGCCGAAAGCCGCCGCAAATGTCGCCCCCACCGAGTCTCCCGCCGCTCCGGTGGAGGTCGTGACTGTCACGGCCGAGCCTGCCGCCCCTGCTCCCACCGAGCGCCCCAAGTGGCAGCCCCGGCCGAAAGCGGAAGCGGCGCCCCAGCCCCCCGCCGACGCCGCGCCCATTACCGAGCACGTCCAGCTCGACCGCGTGGGCGAGAACCTGCTGGAGGAGGGCACGCAGGCCACCTCCGAGCCCGGCTCCGGCGGCCGCAAGAAGTGGCAGCCGAAGAAGAAAGACTGATTCCGTCCCCTTCCAGAGCGCCGTCCTCGGTGGGCGGCGTTTTGCTGTGCGGCCTGCCTGGACGCGAAGCAGCCTCAGCCCGCGTTAAGATGCCCCCCATGACCATCGCCATCGTCACCGACTCGACGAGTGACCTCAGCCCGCAGCTTTGCACCCAGTACGGGATTCGCAGCGTGCCGCTGTACGTTCACTTCGACGGCCAGATGTACAAAGACGGGCTGGAAATTACGCCTGCCGACCTCTTCGCCGGAATCAAGGCGGGCAAGAAGACCCCCAGCACGTCCCAGCCCAGCCCCGCCGAGTTCGCCGCCGTGTACGAGGAGGCGCTCCAGTCGGCCGACGAGGTCCTGAGCCTCCACATCAGCGGGCAACTGTCGGGCACGGTGGGCAGCGCCCGGCTGGCCGCGCAGGACTTCGGCGGGCGCGTCACGGTGATGGACAGCCAGTCGGCCACGCTGGGCCTGGGCATGCAGGCGATCCGGGCGGCGCAGCGGGCGGGGGAGGGGCGCTCCATGACTGAGCTCGTGAGCGAGCTGGAGCGGGTCGCACAGAAGACCGACATCCGCTTCACGGTGGATACGCTGGACTTTCTGCGGGCCAACGGGCGCATCGGCGGGGCGACGGCGCTGCTGGGCGGCCTACTGAACATCAAGCCGATCCTGACCGTGCGCTCGGGCCGGGTGGAGGCCGCCGGGCGCGTGCGCGGCAGCAAGAAGGTCGTGCAAGACCTCGTGGACCACATCCGCAAGTATGCGGAGGCCAACGGCGGCGCCCGCGTCACCTTCCTCTCGACGCTGGGCGGCGAGGCAACCCTGGCGGAGATTCGCGCGGGGGTGGCGGGCGTAGCGTTCGAGGATCTCGGCGACCACTACATCGGCGCCGTGATCGCCACGCACGTGGGGCCGGGGACGGTCGGTGCGGCCCTGGAGCCGTTGACGGCCTAGGCTGTGGCGCCACCCCCCGCCCTGCGCAACAAGGGGCGCTACGTGCTGCTGGCCCTCGCTCTCGCGGGGGCCTGGGCCGCGTGGCATCCCGATCCGGCTCCAGCTGCTGCTCCGCCCGACCTCGTGCCCGTCTCCGCTTCGGCGGAGGCGCCCGCCACGCCCTGCCTCGGTCCCGCCCCCGCCGCTGCACCGGCCCCCACCCCGCCCCAGGCCCTCAGCGGTCGGCTGGGCCTGTGGGTCGCCGAGATCGACCCCGCCACCCTGCGCCCGCTGCGGGCGGTGGCCCAGGTTCCCGACGGGGTGTTCCCGCTCGCCAGCACCTACAAGCAGGCCGTGCTCTGGGCGGTGCTGCGCGAGGTAGACGCCGGGCGGCTCTCGCCGGGCGAGCGCTTCAACGTGACGCCCGCCAGCCAGAGCCTCGGCGACTACCCCTATGACGGCAGCAATGTCCGCGACCTCACCGAGCGGATGATTCGCCACAGCGACAACACCGCCACCGACCTGCTGCACCGCCGGGTGGGGCTGGGCGCGGTGCAGGCCCTCGCCGACGACCTCGGCCTGTGCCGCACCCGCCTGATTCTGCCCACCAAAGCGTGGTGGACGGCGCAGACGGGCTCGTCCCCTGCCTTTCTCGCGGGCACAGGCTGGGACAAGGCCACGGGTACCGAGCGCGCCCGACTGGCGACGGCCATCGACGCGGACGCCCAGCGCCTGCGGGCCGACGTGCTCCAGAACCGGCTGAACATCTACTTTGATGGCACCCCGGACCCGGCCGAGGACCTGCGGGTGCACAACCTCAGCACCCCCTACGAATTTGCCACGCTGCTCGCGCATCAGCACCTGCGCTCCGGCCTCTCGCCGGACAGCCTCGCCTGGCAGCGCGAGGTCGCGGCGATGGGCTACGGGCGCTCGGCCCTGCCCCCGGCGGTCGTCGGAAAGGTGACCACTTTTGCGGGCAAGGGCGGCAACGGCTGGCGGCTGCTGACCTACAGCGGCTACCTGCGCACTGAGGACGGGCGCCACGTCGTCTACGCCTTCATGCAGCACGGGGCCGATCAGACCTACACCATGCCCAACACCCGCCACGCCTTCGCCTGGATCGGGGCGGGGCTGAGGGCGGTGCTGGAGGAGCCGTAGGAATCTGGGATGAACAGGAGCCGCCCGGAGCATCCTTGCCGGGCGGCTTTCCCCACGAGCTTCCGGGGTCATGCGGTGGCTGTCCCATTCATTCTCGAACCGGGAAGGCGCCCGGAGGGAAACTTTCCCCCGGCCCCCGTCGTGGTCCTGCTCGCTCTGCAGCGCCGCCCCGCAAGTCCGCTCGGATTGAACAGAGATGGTCCCTGCTGGGCCGGAATCCGTATCAGCCGCCCAGGCCCACCCGCTCCAGTTCGGCCGTGACCGCCGCGTCCAGCCGCTCGCGGGCCTCGGCGTACGGCCCCGTCAGGGTCGCGCCCGCTGCCGGGACGTGGCCGCCCCCACCCAGCGCTACCGCGATGTTCTGGGCGCTGACGCCCCCGCGCGAACGCAGCGACAGCTTGAGCCGGTCACCGTAGTCCTTGACCATCACGGCGAGGACCGAGCCCTCCGCGCCGCGCAGCAGGTTGACGTAGGACTCCACGTCCTCCCAGGTGGACCCGGCCCGCGCCAGCATCGCGTCGTCCACCCGGGCGAGGACCACCCGTCCTCCGTGCAGGAACTCCATCGTGCTCAGGACCTCGCGCAGCAGCAGGTAGTAGGAGCGCGAATTCTGGTTCAGGTTGTCGTTGATCCAGCCCAGCCGCGCTCCATGCGCCAGCAGCCGCGCCGCCGACTCGAAGGTTTGCGGGGTCACGCTGTCGTAGCGGAAAGACCCGGTGTCGGTGTTCAGCCCCAGCATCAGCGGGGTGGCGATGGCCTCGGACCAGGGGGTACCCAGCGCGTCCACCACGTCGGCCACCATCATCGCGGTGGCGGGGAGGCTGGGGTCCACCAGCAGGGCGTCGGCCTGGCGGCGATTCGTGCCGTGGTGGTCGATATTCACGACTGGGCCGTCAAAGGCCGTGAGGTCCGCCCCCGCCACCCGCGCCGGGTCGTTGTTGTCCACGTCCAGCACGGCGGCCAGCGCCCCCTGCGGCCACTCGGAGAGCGCGGGGACGATCTCACCCTTCTCCACCAGAAAGCGCAGGTAGCGGGGGATCTCCATCGGCGCGGTGACTTCGCGCCCCAGTGCCCGCAGCGCCCGCGTCAGGCCCAGCACGCTGCCCAGCGCGTCCCCGTCGGGGTTCTCGTGCGACAGCACCACGATGGGGCCAGGGTGCGCCCGCAGGCGTTCGGCCACGGCCTGCACAGCCTGCGGATAGGAGGGGGTCGCGTCGTTCATGCCCGTCATGGGGGCGAGTATAGGTGGGGCGTCTGAACCCGGAGGCAGGGGGGCTTGCGCCTGGCTTGATCGGTGGCTGCCCACTCCCCCTGCGCCACAATGCCCCATGACCCTTCTGCATGGCCCCGCCGCCCGTCACGTCGCCTTCGACTGGGGCGGCGTCTTCACCGTCGGCACCTTCGACGGCCGCTCGACCGCCCGCCTCGCCGAGCGGGGCGGGATGCCCGTCGAGCACGTGCGCCAGAGCTACTTCCGGCATGTCCACCACCTGGAGGTCGGTGCCTGGACCCTCCCAGACTTCTGGGAGGTCCTGGCGGCAGAGACGGGCCTCACGCTGAGCTACCCCGAGTTCGAGGCGCTGTACCTCGGCAGCGTTCACGACAACGCGGCGATGTACACCACCCTGGCCCGGATTCCGGCGGGGGTGCGGGTGGGCCTGCTGAGCAACAACTACCCCGTGGTCAGCGACCACCTGCGCCGCGACCCCCGCTTCGCGCGCTTCGACGCCCTGGTCTTCAGCAACGAGCTGCGTCAGAAAAAACCCCACCCGGACGCGTTCGCCGCCCTGCAAGGCGCGATGGGCGTCCCCGCCGCGCACACCGCGTTCGTGGATGACGTGGAGGAGAACATTGAGGCAGCGCGGGCGGCGGGCTTTCACGGCCTGCTGTACCACCATGAGCACCACGCCGCGTTCGAGCGGGAGCTGGCGGGCTGGCTGGGCCTGCCTGTCCCCTCCGGTCCCTGACCTGCGGGTGGTGTACCTCCCGCACTGGTGTACTTCCGTGTCCCTCAGGTACACCACCTCTCGCGCCGGGTCATGCGGCCCACAATGCCTCAATCACCGCACGAGGAGGCATGGCCGCATGACACAGACGATCAAAACCTCCATCACCCATGAAGCGCACCCACAGGCCGGGCGCGTGCTCACGCCGGGGGCGCTGAGCTTTCTGGAGGAACTGCACACCCGCTTCGGCGCCCGCCGCCACGAGTTGCTGGCCGCACGGCAGGAGTGCCAGCGGCGGCTCGACGCGGGCGAGCTGCCTGACTTCCTGCCGGAGACGGCCCACATCCGCGCGGGTGATTGGACGATCAGCCCGCTCCCTGCCGACCTTCAGGACCGCCGGGTGGAGATCACCGGGCCGGTGGACCGCAAGATGGTCGTCAACGCGCTAAACAGCGGCGCCCGCATGTTCATGGCCGACTTCGAGGACGCGAGCAGCCCCACCTGGGCCAACGGGCTGGAGGGTCAGGTCAACCTGATGGACGCGGTGCGCCGCACCATCTCGCTGGACTCGGGCGGCAAGAGCTACCGCCTGCAAGAGACGACCGCCACCCTGCTGGTGCGCCCGCGTGGGCTGCATCTGGAGGAAAAGCACGCCACGCTGAAGGGCCAGCCCCTCTCCGGCTCGCTGTTCGACTTCGGGCTGTACGCCTACCACAACCTGCACGAGCGGCAGCGGCAGGGCGTGGGCACCTACTTCTACATTCCTAAGCTGGAGTCGCACCTTGAGGCGCGGTGGTGGAATGACGTGTTCACCTTCACCGAGGACACCCTGGGGGCGCCGCGCGGTACCATCCGCGCCACCGTCCTGATCGAGACGATCCTGGCCGCTTTTGAGATGGACGAGATCCTGTACGAGCTGCGCGAGCACTCGGCGGGCCTGAACTGCGGGCGCTGGGACTACATCTTCTCGTACATCAAGAAGTTTCGCGCCCATGAGGGCCGCATCCTGCCCGACCGCGCCCAGGTCACCATGAGCACACCGATGATGCGGAACTACTCCCGCCTCGCCATCCGCACCTGCCACCGCCGGGGTGCTCCGGCCATCGGGGGCATGAGCGCTTTCATCCCGGTCAAGGGCGACCCGGAAGCCAACGACCGCGCCTTCGCCCAAGTTCGCGCCGACAAGGAACGCGAGGCGGGCGACGGCCACGACGGCACCTGGGTCGCGCACCCCGGCATGGTGGCGCTCGCGACCGAGGTCTTCGACCGCCTGATGCCGGGGCCGAACCAGATCGACTCGGGCAAGCAGATGGACTTCACGGTCACCCCCAAGGACCTGCTGACCCCCCCGGAAGGCACCATTACCGCAGCGGGCGTGAACCTCAACGTGGACGTGAGCCTCCAGTACATCGCCGCTTGGCTGGACGGTCGGGGTGCGGTGCCCATCCACAACCTGATGGAGGACGCCGCCACCGCCGAGATTTCCCGCGCCCAGCTCTGGCAGTGGGCGCACCACGGCCAGCGCACGGAAGACGGCACGCCCATCACGCCGGAGGGCCTGACCCGCCTAATCGCCGCCCACCGGGAGCGCCTCGGCCGCGAGCAGCCGGAGCGGGAGGCCCGCTTCGGGGAGGCCGCCGAGCTGCTCACCGCCCTCGTCACCGCCGACACCTTCGAGGAGTTCCTGACCCTGCCGGGCTACCAGCGCCTCCAGTAAGCCGTCCGCTTTCAGCCATCAGCCACCGCGCCCCACCGGGCGAGGGCCGCCTCTCATACCCCAAGGAGATCACCATGACCCCCACCCCCCGCACGCACGCCGAGATTCTGGAAAAGACCTGGAAGACCGAGGAACGCTGGCAGGGCATCCGGCGCAACTACTCCGCCGACGACGTGGTGCGGCTGCGCGGCTCGCTGCCGATCGAGTACACGCTGGCGCGGCACGGCGCCCAGAAGCTGTGGCGGCTGATGAAGGAAGAACCCTTCGTGAACGCGCTCGGGGCGCTGACCGGCAACCAGGCGATGCAGCAGGTCAAGGCGGGCCTCAAGGCCATCTACCTCTCGGGCTGGCAGGTCGCCGCCGACGCGAACAACGCCGGGCAGATGTACCCCGACCAGAGCCTCTACCCCGCCTCCAGCGTGCCCGACGTGGTGCGGCGCATCAACAACACCCTGCGCCGCGCCGACCAGATTCAGCACGCCGAGGGCAGCGGCGACGTGGACTACTTCGCGCCCATCGTGGCCGACGCGGAGGCCGGCTTCGGCGGTCCCCTGAATGCCTTTGAGCTGATGAAGGCGATGATCGAGGCGGGGGCGGCGGGCGTGCACTTCGAGGACCAGCTCGCCTCCGAGAAGAAGTGCGGCCACCTGGGGGGCAAGGTGCTCGTCCCCACGTCGCAGTTCATCCGCACGCTCAACGCCGCCCGCCTCGCCGCCGATGTGTGCGGGGTGCCCACGGTCCTGATCGCCCGCACCGACGCGGACGCGGCCAACCTGCTCACCAGCGACGTGGACGAGAATGACCGGCCCTTCACGACGGGCGAGCGCACCCCCGAGGGCTTCTACTACGTCAAGCCCGGCATCGAGCAGGCGATCAGCCGCGCCCTGGCCTACGCCCCCTACGCCGACGTGATCTGGTGCGAGACCTCGGTGCCCAACCTGGAAGACGCCCGGCGCTTTGCCGAAGCCGTTCACGCCCAGTTTCCCGGCAAGCTGCTCGCCTACAACTGCTCGCCCAGCTTCAACTGGCGCAAAAACCTCGACGACGAGACCATCGCCCGCTTTCAGGTCGAGTTGGGCAAGATGGGATACAAGTTCCAGTTCATCACCCTGGCGGGCTTCCACGCGCTGAACATGGGCATGTTCGACCTCGCCTACGGGTACGCCCGGCGGCAGATGAGCGCCTTCGTGGAATTGCAGGAGCGCGAGTTCGCCGCCCAGGAACGGGGCTTCACGGCCGTCAAGCACCAGCGCGAGGTGGGCACCGGGTACTTCGACCTCGTGGCGACGGCGGCCGGCGGCGGCCAGAGCAGCACGACGGCGCTGGCGGGGAGCACGGAGGCCGAGCAGTTCGTGGGGGCGCACGACTGATCCAGAGCCGGAGAGGGGACCTTATGACAGCCGCGCGGGGGAGAGCCAGCAGGGTTTTCCCCCGCGAGATTGGGTATACGCTGAGGCATGTTCGCTCTTCTCGCCGACGGTCCCCAGCCGCCCAACCCCGCGTTGGTTCGGTCGGTCGAGGTCGCCTTTCCGGGCGGACGGGTGGTGCGCGTTCCGGGTCCCGAGCCGATGGCCGACTTTCCGGCCAGTCCCGCCCAGACCCTGCTCTCCCCCCGGGGGGACGCGGCGGCGGCGCGCTTTTGCTGGGACCTTCCCAAGTACGGCTCGTGTCAGGTGCGGCTGGTGCGGCCCAGCGGCGCGGTGCAGGTGCTGAAGAACAGCAATGTGCGGCGGCTGCTGTGGACCCCGGACGGCCAGTACCTGATCGGGGCCGGGGTCAACACGGTGCGGCTGTGGAATCTGGTCGGCCGGGTGCGAACGGCGGTACCGACACCCGGTGAGGTTTACCCCCAACCCTTCCGGCGTCTGTCGCGGATTGCCGGGCTGAGCCTGTGGGGCCGCGACCTGTGCGTGCAAACAGAAGATCAGTGGTTCACCCCGACGGGGCAACAGGCGGGCCGCAGCATATCGGCCACCCGCTATACCCTCCCGACCCTGCGTTCACTGCAGGTGCTCTCGTTTGTGGCCGCAGAGGGACAGCAAGCCCCGTGTGCCCTCCCTGTCACCGAGCCGTGAAGGTGGCAAAACAAAAAAGGCGGATGACTCCGCCCCTTTGCCGTTCAACGGCTTTTACTCCGCCCCCACCTCGTGCCCGTCGTCCCTGTCCTCCAGCCGGAAGCCGTGCGGCAGGAAGTCGCGGACCAGCCCGCTCACCACTTCGCCGTGGTGGTTGACGCAGACCACCTGTGCGTCGGGCGCGAACTCGAAGAGAATCTGACGGCAGGCTCCGCAGGGACTCGCGGGCGGGCTGGCCTCGGAATAGACCACGAGGTCGGTGAAGGTGCGCCCTCCCGCCGTCGCCATCGCCTGCACCGCCGACTGCTCGGCGCAGCGGGCCAGGCCGTAGGAGGCGTTTTCCACGTTGGCGCCGAAAAAGACCCGGCCGTCGGGGGTCCGCAGGGCGGCACCTACCCGGAACCTGCTGTAGGGGGCGTAGGCCTGCCGGAACGCGGCTTTCGCTCCCTCCAGCAGTTGGGAATCGGCGGTGACGGGCTCAGGCGTCACGGGCGGGCTCCTCGTAGGTCTCGAAGACCATCGTCTCGGGGGCACGTTCCACGTGGACGCGGGTCACGCGGCGCTGATCGGCCTCTTCGACCGTGAAGACCCAGCCGCCATGGACGAAATGCTGTCCGGGTTCCGGGATATCGCCGAAATGGTTGGTCATGAACCCCGACAGGGTATCGTACTCGCCGTCACCGTCCTCCAGATTGGTGCCCAGGCGCTCTTCGACCTCGCCCACTGTCAGGCTGGCGTCCATCAGGTAGCGGCCCTCGCCCAGCACCTCGATCAAGGGCAGTTCCTCCTCGTCGGTCTCGTCGTAGATCTCGCCCACGATCTCTTCGAGGGCGTCTTCCAACGTGACCAGGCCCGAGGTGCCGCCGAACTCGTCCACCACGATGCTGAGGTGCGACTTCTTTTCCCGCATCTTGGTGAGCAGGTCCTTGATCTTCATGCCTTCGGGCACGAAGAAGACGGGGCGCATCACGTCGGCGATCCGCACGGTGTCGAGTTCGTGCAGGTGCGCGAGCAGGTCGCCCGTATGCACGATGCCCACGATGTTGTCGGCGGTGTCCTGATACACCGGGACCCGCGAGTACCCGTGAATCGCGTTGAGGTCCAGCAGGTGCCGCAGCGGGCTGGACCCGTCCACGACCACCATGTCGATGCGCGGGGTCATGATCTCGCGCACGGTGGTGTCCGAGAGGTCGAAGACGTTGTAGACGAGTTCCTTCTCGTCGTCCTCCAGCACGCCTTCCTGGCTCGACGCGCCCACGATCATGCGGATTTCCTCTTCCGAGTAGGCCGCGTGGTGTCCGGCGACGCCGCGCAGCCCAAAGAGGCGCACCACGCCGTTGCCCATCGCGTTCAGGCCCACGATGGCCCACTTGAACACCGCCGTGAAGATCAGCAGCGGCCGGGTGACCAGCAGCGACACCTGCTCGGAGCGTTGCAGCGCCCACGACTTTGGCGCGAGTTCCCCGAAGACGATGTGCAGGATGGTGCTGATCGCAAACGCGAGGCCGAAGGAAATCGCGGTGATCTGGCCCTCGCTGAGCCCGGTGTCCCCCAGCAGCGGGTGAATCAGGTGCTCGATGGCAGGTTCGGCGACAAAGCCGATGGCGAGGCTCGCCATGGTGATGCCGAGCTGGGTCGCGGCGATGTACAGGTCGAGGTTTTGCAGCGCCCGCTGGGTGGCCTTGGCGGTGCTGTTGCCCTCGTCTGCGAGCTGGTCGATCCGGGTGCGCCGCACGCTGACGAGGGCGAACTCGGTCGCCACGAAAAAGCCGTTCATCAACACGAGCACGACGAGGGCGAGGATTCCGAGCAGATCATTCATGGGTGGGCGCACTCCATTTGCGCCTCGGCACGCCGCATGGCACATGCTGCCCGCCCGCCCACGCCGGAAGGGCGTGAGCGGCACGTCGGTTGCCGGTCGGGGGACCACAGTAAAAATGCCGCCCGCAGGCGGTCTTCACCGGGCGTCAGGGCAGAGCCAGAACTGGGAGGCTCCATAACTCTAGGCAGTCTACCACAGACCCGGCCCAGCCTCCGCGCAAGTCTCGTGCCCAGGGGATGCTCAGGGCCGCGCCCGCCGCCCACTACCCCGTCAAGAGTCGCAGCAGGGGCGGCCCCAGCACGGCCAATCCGACCCCCAGCGCCCCCAGGCTGGCGACCAGCACGGCCCCCGCCGCCGCGTCTTTCGCCACCTTTGCCAGCGGATGCCACTCGGGCGAGGCGAGGTCCACCACCGCCTCCAGTGCCGTATTCAGCAGCTCCACGCTCAGGACCAGCCCGCAGGCCAGCAGAATGGGGGAGAGCGGCACGCCCAGCCCCAGCGCCAACCCCAGCGCCAGCACGCCCGCCCAGACCTCGATGCGGAAGTTGGCCTGCGTGCGGTAGACGTGCCGCACCCCGGCCCACGCAAAGCCCGCCGAGCGCCACCAGCGGCTGGGGCTGAGAGCCGAGCCGTCCGACCTCACGTCAGGCTTCAGGCGACGGAGCCTCGGGCGGCAGCGCCTCGCGGGCGGCGGCCCAGGCGTCGTGGAAGACCTGCCACTCCTCGCCAGTCGCCCCTTCCTCGAAGCCCAGGCCCTCGGCGTGGGGGTGGTCATGGCCGACGAGGTGGGTCAGGCCGTGGCTGGCGAGCAGGGCGACCTCCCGCGTCAGGCTGTGCCCCCGCGCCTGCGCCTGCCGTCCCGCCGTGTCCAGGCTGATGATGATGTCCCCCAGGTGCGGCGGCATGAAGGGGTCGCCGGGTTCCCAGGTCGGAAAGCTCAGCACGTCGGTGGGCGCGTCCTCGCCCCAGTGCTCGCGCTTGAGCTGACGGATGGTCCGGTCCCCGACCAGCACGACCGTCACCTCGCGGTCCTCCACCCCGAAGTGCCGCATCGCCGCCCCCAGCGCAGAACGCAGGGCGGGGCGCAGGCCGGGCGGCGGGGTCTTGCGGGCGACGAGGTCGATCACGGGTCAAGGATAGGGCAGACGGACGGCGGGCCACGGCTGGCTGCGGGCCAGAGGAAAACCTCCAGCGTGGCTCTGGAGGTCTGGATTCATGGGCGGGTGGCCGTCAGGGTGTGTCGGGCACGGCGGCTGGCGGACTCGGCGCGGTCCCCTGGTCCGACTTTAACCGCACCGGCCACCACGAGCGCGGCCCCAGGTCGTAGGCCAGCGCGGGCACCAGCACCGTGCGGACCAGGAAGGTGTCCAGCAGCACCCCGAAGGCCACGATAAAGGCGAGTTGCAGCAGGAACAGGATCGGGATGACGGCCAGTGCTGCAAAGGTCGCCGCCAGCACCAGCCCCGCCGACGTGATGACGCCCCCGGTCACCGCCAGCCCCCGCAGGATGCCGGGCCGGGTGCCGTGGTGCAGGGCTTCCTCGCGCACGCGGGTCATTAAAAAGATGTTGTAGTCGATCCCCAGCGCCACCAGAAACACGAAGCCGTAGAGCGGTACCGAGGGGTCGGCCCCCGGCAGGTCCAGCACGCCGTTGAAGACCAGGGCCGATACCCCCAGCGCCGTGGCGAAGGACAGCACGGTGGTCGCCATCAGCAGCGCGGGCATCAGCACGCTGCGCAGCAGCGCCACCAGAATCACGAAGATCACCGCCAGGATCAGCGGGATGATCAGATTGCGGTCGCGGATGGACGTGTCGGTCGTGTCGATGGCGACGGCGGTGCTCCCTCCGATCAGCGCCTCGCCCGAGAGCCGCTCCCGCAGCGCCCGCACGGTGGCCTCGGCCCCTGGGCTGTCGGCGGGGTCGTCCAGAGTGGCCTGAAGCAGCACCTCGCCGCCCCTCACCGTCGGCGCCGGGGCCGGGGTGCCGGGAGGTCCGAATGCCTGGATGCCGTCCCCCGTCACCGGGGCCGACCCCGAGGGCGAGTCCTCGCTCAGCACCGTCACCGACGCCACGCCGTCTTCGGCGAGCAAGGTCGTGGCGACCTCCTCCAGACGCTCCTGACTGGTCAGGACATAGGCCGGGTTCCCGGAGCCGCCGGGGAAGTGCTCGGCCAGCGCCCGCTGCCCGTCGCGGGCGTCGGACGTGCCCAGCACGAGTTCGCTCTGGGCCACCCCGTCGGCCCGCAGGCCCGGCGCGAAGGCGGCGCCCAGCGCCAGCAGCGCCGTCGCCCCGATCCAGGCGGCGCGGGGGCGGCGGGCGATCCAGCGGCCGATGCGGGCGTAGACCCCCGCCGAGGTCTGCGCCTCGTCGGTGCGCGAGGGGTCGTAGACCGGGCGCTGCGGCCAGTAGGCGCCCCGCCCCAGCACGTACAGCAGCGCGGGCAGCAGCGTCAGCGCGGCCAGCATGGAAAAGATGATGCCCACCGCCGCCACCGGCCCCAGCGACTGGTTGGACCCCAGGTCGCTGAGCAGCAGGCACAGCAGCCCGGCGATCACGGTGCCGCCCGACGCCAGCACCGGTTCCAGCGAACCCTTCAGCGCGGCCAGGGTCGCCCCGTACTTGTCCGCGTGGCGGCGCAGTTCCTCCGCGTACCGCGCCGTGTACAGCAGCGAGTAGTCGGTCGCCGCGCCGATCACCAGGATGAACAGGATGCCCTGCGTCTGCCCGGTCAGGGTAAAGACCCCCCATTTCGCCAGCCACCAGTTCACCAGCAGCGCCACGCACAGGGCAAAGAGGCTGGTCAGCAGCACGACCACCGGCAGCAGCACCGAGCGGTATACGGCGAGCAAAATCACCAGCACCGCCCCCAGCGCCACGAGGAGCAGCAGGCCGTCAATCCCGCCGAAGGCCGCCGTGAGGTCTCCGGTGAATCCGGCAGGTCCCGTCACGTGGGGGGTCACGCCCGCCGGCACCGCCTCCCGCAGCTCGCCGCGCACCTCTGCCACCACCTCCGCGATGTCCGAGTCGGCGTTGATGGGGAGGAAGGCCTGGGCCGCCAGCCCATCCTCGGAGGGAATCAGGGGGGAGACGCCCTCGACCGCCCCCAGCTCGCCCAGCGCGGCCACCGCCTCCCGCAGCGTGGCCAGGGCCTCGGCGGTCAGCGGCTCCTCGGCCGTGAAGACGGCGATCCCCGGAATGGTGCGGTCCCCCAGAAAGTCCGGCAGGCGGGCGGCGACCTGGGTCGCGTCCGCGCTGGTGGGCAGGAAGGTGGCCTGGTCGTTGGTGGATACCTCCTCCACCCGGCCGAAGTAGGGGCCGCCGATTCCGGCCGCGCCGAACCAGACCAGGATGAGGAGCAGCGGCACCAGCAGCCGCATGAACCGTGGTGGAGATGACGAAGCCATGAAGCCAGGGTAAACCCGCCGGGCCGCCACCCGTTACCGACGTGGCTTACACTCCGCGCTCTGTTCCTCCCACGGTGATGGCCCCGTACGCGCCCTCGCGCTGCACCCCCACCTCCTCCTCGATGGCGAGAATGATCCGGTTCACCCGGTTGGGCGTCTCCCCGAGGTCGCGGGCGAGGCTGCGGGCGGTGTAGCGGCCGGGCTCGGCCTGAAGCCGCAGCAGAACGCGCACGGCGAGCCGTTCGAGGCTCAGGCCACTGGAGCTGGCGGGCATGGGAAACCTCCTCTTGGCTGGGAAACGAAAACCCCGCTCCTAGTGGGCGGGGTCTGGGGAGGGGCGGCTCAGCGCGGGTCGCCCTCGTTCTCGGGGATGGAGGCGAACTCGCCCCGGCGGGCGGCGCGTTTGTCTTCCTCGGCGTCCTCGGCCTTCTCGTAGGCGCGGATAATCTGGCCGACCAGCGGGTGACGCACCACGTCCACGTCGGTGAACTCGTGCCACGCGATGCCCTCGATGCGGCTGAGCACGCGCTTGGCGACCGCCAGCCCGCTGGTCACGTGCCGGGGCAGGTCGATCTGGGTCACGTCGCCCGTCACCACGACCTTGGAGGAAAAGCCCATACGGGTCAGGAACATCTTCATCTGCTCGCCCGTGGTGTTCTGCGCCTCGTCCAGAATGACAAAGGCGTCGTTGAGGGTGCGCCCGCGCATAAAGGCCAGCGGCGCGACCTCGATCACCCCGCTCGTCAGGTACGACTCGAACTTCTCCTGATCGAGCATGTCGTACAGGGCATCGTACAGGGGCCGCAGGTAAGGGTCGATCTTGGCCTGAAGGTCACCGGGCAAGAAGCCCAGCCGCTCGCCCGCCTCGACCGCCGGGCGGGTCAGGATGATGCGCTTGACCTTCTTGGCTTTCAGGGCCTGCACCGCCATCGCCACCGCGAGGTAGGTCTTGCCGGTCCCCGCCGGGCCGACCCCGAAGGTGATGTCGGAGGCGTCAATCTTCTCGAGGTAGACCTTTTGCCCCGGCGTCTTGGCCTTGAGGCCGCGTGGCAGGCTCAGGCCTGAAACCTGCGTCTCGGCGGCCAGACTGCGGCCCTCGTCGCTGAGGCGGGCGCTGCGCAGCAGGCTCTCGGGGGTGAGTTCGCCGCCGCCCCTGACCAGATCGAGGGCGTCGCGGACCATGCGCTCGGCGGCCTGCACGACCTCGGGCGTTTCGCCCGTGATGGTCACCGTCTCGCCCCGCGCGATGATCTTGGCGGGGGTCAGCTCGCGCATCCGCCGCAGGTTGGCGTCGCCCGCTCCCAGCAGGGCGTAGGCCTCGCGCTGGTTTTCCAGGTGCAGGGTGGCGGTGGGGGCTCCCCCCTCGGGGGTGGGTTGACCGGGAGTACGTTCTGTCAAATCGGCTCCTGATGATGGGGTGTGCGGCCACGCGGCGCACTCTCCCCCCAGAGCAGGCTGGCGGGAGTGGGAAGGGAAATCGGCATTTCGGACGCCTCCATTCTCTGGCCCCGGTCCCCTGCCGGACGTGGGGGGAGGCACAATTGCTCGCGGCAAAGGCCCCAGAAGGCGAACGGTACACTGGGCCGCGTGACCCTCGGCGTCTCCGACCTTCCGCCCGACTCTGTCCCCGCTCGCCCCCGGCGGGCCTACCTGTACGCCGACCCCGCCGCGCACTCGCGCTCGCCCGCCATGCACCGGGCCGCGTTCGCCCACGCGGGGCTGACTGGCACGTACGAGGCGGTGCGGGTGCCCGCGCCCGAGCTGCCCGCCGCCCTGGCGCGGCTGCGCGAGCCCGGCGTGCTGGGGGCCAACCTCAGCCTGCCGCACAAGGAAGCGGCGCTGGCGCACCTCGACAGCCTGACCGAGGCGGCGCGGGCGGTGGGGGCGGTGAATACGGTGGTGAACCGGAAAGGGCGGCTCGCCGGAGAGAACACGGACGCGCCGGGGTTGCTCGCCGCGTTGGAAGAAGCAGGTGTCTCTCTGGGAGGCCTGGCCGTGGTCCTGGGGGCGGGCGGCGCGGCGCGGGCGGCAGTGTGGGCGCTGCGCTCGGTGGGGTATGACGTGAGGGTCGTCAACCGCACCCCGGCCCGCGCCGGGGCCTTGGTGCGTGATCTGGGCGGCACAATGCAGGTCACCGGAGACGTGCCCTGGGCCGACGCCACCCTGCTCGTCAATGCGTCGAGCGCCGGGCTTGATGCTCCCGACGAGACGCCGCTCCCCGGCTTCGATGTCTCCTCCCTGCACCCGGAGGCCCTCGTCTACGACATGGTCTACCAGCCGCGCGAGACCCGGCTGATGCGGGAGGCCCGCGCCGCCGGACTCCGCGCCGAGAATGGCCTGTCCATGCTCGCGCACCAGGCCCGGCTCGCCTTCCTCGCCTGGACCGGGGTGGACGTGCCCGTGTCCGTCTTCCGGGCGGCGGCGGGCGGCGAGGGGGGGCGTCCGTGACGGGCACCCGGCCGCTGGATCGCCGCTGGCCGCTGGCGGCGTTCACGCTGGTGCTGCTGCTGAGCGTGGTGGCGGCGGCCTTCCTGTACCGCTTCGTGCAGGAGCAGCAGCGGGCACGGTTCGAGCGGGAGGTCAATGCCCACGCGAGCCTCCTGCGTGACCGCCTCAACGAGTACGAGACGCTGCTGCGGGCCACCCGGTCTTTCTGGCTGGTGGAGGACGAGCCCGGACAGCCCGAGTACGGGACCTACGTGGACAGCCTGGACCTGCGGGGGCGCTTTCCGGGCGTGCTGGCGGTGGGCTTTACCCGCTGGCGCGAGGGGGCGGGCGGGCGGCCCCAGGCGGTGATCGAACGCATCGCGCCCGCCGACGCGGTCAACCGCGAGGCGCTGGGGTTCGACATGCTCACGGAGCCGTGCCGCCGCGCGGCGATCCTGCGCACGCAGCAGACCGGACGCAGCCAGATCAGTTGCCCGGTCAAGCTGGTCCAGCAGGGACCGGACGGCCAGCCTCTGGACGGCCTGGTGCTGTTTTTGCCGGTGGGGTCGGGCGAGCGCTTTCAGGGGGTGGTGTACCTCGCGCTCGACACGGTTTCGCTGCTGCGGGCCTTGCAACCCGAGGGAGCGCTGCCGGGCGTGGCCGTGGAAACCCGGCTGAATGGGGTGCGGCTGGGCGGCGAGCGGCTGGCCGTGCCCGCCGCTTTCGAGCGCACGGTGCGTCAGCAGCAGGTCGGCGGCGTCTGGAGCCAGACCCTGCGGGCTCCGGTGAGTTTCGGGCGCGACGCGGCGGCGATCGTGCCCGCCGTGGTGTTGCTCGCGGGAATGCTGGTGGCGGGCCTGACCCTCTACCTGATGGAAGCGCAGGTGCGGGCGCGGCGCCGGGCCGAGGACGCCCTGACCTCGCTGGCCCGCTCCAGGGCACAGCTTCAGCAGTCGCAGGCTGAGTTCGAGGCGATCTTCCACGCGATTCTGGATTCGGCGGTCTTCACCGACGGGGAGGGCCGGGTGCTGCGGGTCAACCGGGCGCTGGAAGAGCAGTTCGGCTACGCCCCGGCCGAGTTGCGCGGCGAGGGCCTGGGCAAGCTGCACCTCGACCGCCGCCTGGAGGGCCGCGCCACCTTCGACCTGATCACCACGCCCTACCGCCGGGGGGACGGCAGCGTCTTTTCGGGCGAGGCGCAGCGCAGCGCCGTGGTGGGGCCGCACGGCGAGAGCCTGGGCTTTCTGGAGGTCATCCGCGACGTGACCGAGCGGGTGGAGGCCGAGCGGGCGCGGCAGGCCGAGGAGCGGCGCTCGCGGGCGATTCTCGACGCGATCCCGCACATGCTGTTCGTGAGCGACCCGGTCGGGGCCGTGACCTATGTCAACGCCCAGCACCGCGAGCGCCTGCACGGGGCCGCGCTCGAAGGCCAGATTCACCCCGAGGACCGCCCCGCCTACGCCCGCATGTGGGCGGAGGCCACCCGCGAGGGCATCCAGGCCGAGTGCGAGGTGCGGCTGCTGATGGGGAGCGGCGCGGAGGGCCGCTGGTTCGTGGTGCGCGTCGCGCCCATCCGGGGGGAAGGGGGCGAGGTGACGGAGTGGGTGGCCTCCGCGACCGATATCCACGACCGCCTGGAAGCCGAGCGCCGCGCCCAGCGCGATGAGGCCCGCTACCGGGGCGTGCTCGAAGGCGTGCCGCAGATCGTGTGGCTCAGCGACGCGGGCGGGCAGATCACCTACTTCAACCGCCGCTGGCCGGAGTACGTGGGCCGGGAACGGGCGACCGAGCCTTTTGCCAGCCTGCTGCACCCGGAAGACCGCGCCGAGTACCTGTTGCGCTGGCGCGAGGCGCTGCGGGCGCGGCGGCCCTTTGAAGCCGAGCACCGCCTGCTGGGGCAGGGGGGCCTTTACCGCACCTTCGTGACGCGGGCGCTGCCGCTGGGCGACGGGGGGGACAGCGAATGGGTGGGAACCAGCACCGACGTGGACGATCAGGTGTATGCCGAAGCCTCGGCGCGGCTGCTCGCCACGGTCTCCGAGCACCTCTCGGCGCGGGCGGACGATCCCCTCGCCTCGCGCTCGGAGAATTACCGCGCCGCCCTCGACCTGATCACCGGGCGGCTGGCCGAGAGCGCGGGGCTGTGGACCGCCGCGCCGGAGCTGCGGCTGCTGGCCGCCTCGCGCCTGACGCCGGGGCAGATCAGCGCCGAGATTCGCAGGGCCATCGGGGAAGCGCTGGGGCGGGTCAGTGGGGCCGAGCGGCCCCTGCACCTCGACGCCGGGTCCACCCCGTTGCTGTACGAGGTAGGCGCGACGGGCGCGGTGTTCTACCCCTTGATCGGGCGCGACGGGGCGCCGCGCGGGGTGCTGGCCCTCACCTACCGTCAGCCGCCCAGCGACCGCGACCACGACCTCGCCGCCGAACTCGCCCAGCGCTTCGCCACCGCCCTCGACAACGACGCCCTGCGGCTGGAGGCCGAAGAGGCGCACGCCGACCTCCAGACCCTCAACCAGTCGCTCGAAGAGCGCGTGCAGCAGCGCACCCTGGAGTTGCAGGACGCCAACCGCGAACTGGAGGCCTTTTCCTACTCGGTCAGCCACGACCTGCGTACCCCGCTGCGGCACATCGTGGGCTTCGGCGACCTGCTGCGCAAGGACGCCTCGGCGTCGGGGGGCCTCTCGCCCAAGAGCGAGCGCTACCTCGGCGTGATCACCGACGCGGCGGGGCGCATGAGCCGGCTGATCGACGACCTGCTGGAGTTCTCGCGGATGGGCCGCCAGGAACTGCGCCGGGGACCGGTGGACCTCGGCGCGGTCGTGCGCGAGGCCTGGAAGGACCTCGAGCCCGACCGGGCGGGCCGCGACGTGGTCTTCGAGGTGGGCGAGCTGCCCACCGTGCAGGGGGACGCCGCGCTGCTGGGGCAGGTCTTTGCCAACCTGCTGTCCAACGCGCTGAAGTACTCGCGCACGCGGGGGCAGGCCCGCATCACCGTGAGCGGGGTGCAGGGCGGCGGGGAGGTCACCGTGACCGTGCGCGACAACGGCGTGGGCTTCGATCCCCGCTTCGCGGATAAACTGTTCGGCGTGTTTCAACGTCTGCACCGCGCCGAGGAATTCGAGGGCACCGGGATCGGGCTGGCAAACGTCCGGCGCATCGTGACCCGCCACGGGGGCCGTGTCCGGGCCGAGTCGGTGCCCGGCGAGGGGGCCGCCTTCCACGTCACCCTGCCGCTGCGGGGGCCGGACCCCGCGGAGGCCCAGCCGTGAGCGGCGAGCACGCCCTGCCGGAACCCGGCCAGCCCCTGCGCCTGCTGCACCTCGAGGACAACGAACTCGACCACGAACTCGTCGTCATGCACCTGAGCGACCTGCCCTGGCCGGTCGACGTGTTGCGGGTCGAGGACGAGGCGGGCTTCGTGGGCGCCCTGGACTCGCACGCCCCGCACCTCGTCCTGAGCGACTTCGCCCTGCCCGGTTACGACGGCCTGTCCGCCTTCCGCGCCGCGCACGCCCGCGCCCCCTTCCTGCCCTTCATCATTGTGACGGGCGCGATGGGCGAGGAAACGGCGGTCGACACCCTGCGCGAGGGCGTGACCGACTACATCCTCAAGCAGCGCCTCGAGCGCCTCGGCCCCAGCGTGCGCCGCGCCATCGCGGAGGCCGACGCCCGCGACCGCCGCGAGCGGGCCGAGCAGGAGGTGCGCGAACTCAACCTCTCGCTGCAAGCGCGGCTGGAGGAGGTCGAGCGGCTGCGGGCCATCGCCGAGGGGCAGCGCCAGCGCCTCGAAACCCAGGCCAAGCAGCTTGAGGAAGCGCTGAACCTCCAGAAGACCTTCCTGGCCGAGACCAGCCATGAGCTGCGCACGCCCCTGACTGCCCTGCTGGGCTACCTGCGCCGCGCCGAGCGCGAGGCGGGCGGCTCGCAGACCCTGCAAGACGCGCAGCGCGTCGCGGAGAACATGACCCGGCTGGTCAACGACCTGCTGCAACTCTCGCGCGGCGAACTCGTGCAGGGGATCGAGATGCATTTCGTGAACCTGGGCAACCTCGTGCGGCAGGTCGGGCGCGACTACGGGGTGCGGGCCGAGGCGCCCGACCTGGAGATCGTGGGCGATCCGGGGCGGCTCACCCAGGTCTTCGTGAACCTCGTGAGCAACGCGATCCGGGTCTGTGGCAGCCCCGACCTCGTGCATATGGAAGCGGAGCAGGGCCGGGGCGGCCAGGTCTGCGTGCGGGTGATTGACCACGGCCCCGGCATTCCCGACGCCGTCAAGCCGCGCATCTTCGACAAGTTCTACCGCGGCAAGGAGGCCGGATCGACGGGCCTCGGCCTCACCATCGCGCAGCAGGTCGTGAACTCGCACGGGGGCCGCATCGAGGTGGAAGACACGCCGGGCGGCGGCGCGACCTTCGTGGTCTGTTTGCCCCCGCCCGAGGAGGATGAGGACGACTTCCTGCCTCAGCCGGGGGGCGAGGCTGCGCTAGGCTAGGCCCATGAGCGACGTCAAGACCATGCAGGTGACCTGGCTGGGCGAGCAGCGTTACCTCGGCGTGAGCGCGAGCGGACACCAGCTTCTGATCGACAACAGCGCGACCAAAGTCGGCGTCTCGCCCATGGAGGCGCTGCTGGGAGCGCTGGCGACCTGCACCGCCTACGACATCGTGCAGGTGATGGGCAAGAAGCGCATCAAGCTCACGAGCTACCGCATTGAGGCCGAGGGCGAGCGGGCCGACGAGCATCCCCGGCGCTACACCCGCATCGTGGTGCGCCACATCGCCAGCGGCGAGGGCCTGACCCCCGAGGCGCTGGAACGGGCCGCGCACCTCAGCCACGAGAAATACTGCTCGGTCGCGGCGAGCCTGAATAGTGAGATCGTGGTGGAAACGCGGGTGGAGGCGGGCGAGACGGCCAGCGTATAAGCCAGGGGCAGGGGAAGGGGGAGGCGCCGATCACGCCTCCCCCTTGCGCTGTCGGGTGGGCTCACTCCCCCCAGACGCGCACTCCCGCCTCACGCAGCAGCCGGATGACCAGCCCCAGCGGAAAGCCCACCACGTTGGAGTAGTCCCCCTCGATCCGGGCGACGAGAGCCATCCCGATCCCCTGAATGCCGTAGCCCCCGGCCTTGTCCAGCCCCTCGCCCGTGACGGCGTAGTGGGTGACCTCGGCGTCCGTGAGGGCGCGAAAGGTCACGTCGGTGCGCTCCACACCGCCCCGTTCCACACTGCCGCGCTTGCCGTCCGGGGCAAAGACGCTGACCCCGGTGTAGACCTGATGGGTGCGGCCCGAGAGCCGCCGGACGAAGGCGCGGTTCTCGGCCTCGTCACGGGGCTTGGCGAGCAGTTCTCCTCCCAGCGCGACCACCGTGTCGGCCCCGATCACCACCGCGCCGGGGTGCGTCCGGGCCACCGCCGCCGCCTTCTGCCGGGCAAGACCCTCCGCGAGCCGGGCAGGGTCGCGTTCCTCGCTGGCCTCGTCCTCGCCGCTGACGACGACCCGGAAGGGGACGCCGAGGTTCGTCAGCAGTTCGCGGCGGCGCGGGCTGCCCGAGGCCAGAATGACTTCCGGGGCCTCAGTAGCCAGAGCCGTTCCCCCCGCCGCTGACCAGACCCACTCCGCCCGACGTGCCCAGGCGGGTCGCCCCGGCCTCGATCATCGCCCGTGCGTCGTCGGGGGTGCGGACGCCGCCCGCCGCCTTGATCTCGGCGCGGCCCGCGATGACCTCGGCCATCAGCCGCACGTCCTCCACGGTCGCGCCGCCCGTGCCGAAGCCGGTGCTCGTTTTTACGAAGTCTGCGCCGCCCGCGACGGCGGCCTCGGTCGCGCCGCGCTTCTGCTCCTCGTTCAGGTAACACGTCTCGATGATGACCTTGAGCACGCGGTCGGGAATCGCCTTGCGGACGGCCCGCACGTCCTCCTCCACGGTCTGCCAGTTCCCGGCGAGCGCCGCGCCGATGTGGATGACCATGTCCACCTCGTCGGCCCCAGCCTCGGCGCTGAGGCGGGCTTCCACGGCCTTCTGCCCCGGCAGGATGGCCCCCAGCGGAAAGCCGCAGACGGTGGCGACCTTCACGCCCGAGCCCTGGAGTTCGGCGGCGGCGAGGGGCACGTAGACAGGATTCACGCAGACGGCGGCGAAGTGGTGCTCGCGGGCCTCGGCGCACAGTATCCGGATGTCGTCCGGGGTCGCGGTGGCCTTGAGCAGCGTGTGGTCGATGTAGGGGGCGAGGTCCATGCCCCGCAGGATAAGGGCTGACCGCGCTACCCTCGTCCCATGACCGACCTGGACACCGCCCCGGCCCGGCTTCAACCCGGCGAGGCCTTTCCCGACTTCGCCCTGCCCGACGCGGAGGGCCACCTGCACCGCCTCTCCGACTACGCCGGGCGGTACGTGGTGCTGTACGTCTACCCCAAGGACGACACGCCCGGCTGCACTAAGGAAGCCTGCGACTTCCGCGACAGCGCGAGCCTGAAGGCGCTGGGCGCCGCGATTCTGGGCCTGAGCCGCGACGACGCGGCGAGCCACAGCGCCTTCGCCGAGAAGTACAGCCTGCCCTTTCCGCTGCTGTCCGACCCCGGTGCCGAGTTCCTGAAGGCCCTCGGGAGTTACGGCCCCAAGACCCTTTACGGCAAAGTCACCGAGGGAATCAAGCGCCAGACCTTCCTGATCGGCCCGGACGGGCGGCTGGTCAAGAGCTGGCTCGCGGTGAAGGTGGACGGCCATGCCGACGCGGTGGCCGCCGCCATCGAAGCCGACCGGGGGGAGCGCGGCAATGGGTGACCTGGAGACGCTGAAAAAAGAAGCCGCCCTTCGCGCCGTCGCCCTCGTCGAGAGCGGGATGCGGGTGGGGCTGGGGACGGGCAGCACGGCCAAGTACGCCATCGAGGAACTCGGGCGCAGGCTGGCGGCGGGCGAGCTGCGGGACATCGTGGGTGTGGCGACCAGCGAGGCGTCGGAGGCGCTGGCCCGCGAGGTCGGCGTGCCCGTGCAGCCATTGGACCCCCGGCCGCTGGACCTCGCCATTGACGGGGCGGACGAGATCGACCCGGACCTGAACCTCATCAAGGGGCTGGGCGGGGCGCTGCTGCGCGAGAAGCTCACCGAGGTGCAGGCGCGGCGGCTGGTCATCATCGCGGACCACACCAAGCTGGTGACGCGGCTGGGTGAAAAGGCACCGCTTCCCGTCGAGATCACGCGCTTCGGCTTCCTGTCCACGGTCGAGCGGCTGCGGGCGCTCGTGCCGGGCGGACGGTTGCGGCAGCCGGGAGCGCAGCCCTACGTGACCGACAACGGGAATTACATCTACGACGCGCAACTCCCCGCCGCGTTCGAGCCTCTGGAGCTGGAGCGGCAGCTCAAGGGCACGCTGGGGGTGGTGGAGACGGGCTTTTTCCTGGGCATGGCGGACGTGGCGTTCGTGGCGACCCCAGAGGGAGTCCGGGAGATTCGGCGGGGGTAGGGGGTGTCGGACGTGCTGGTGGTGGGATCGCGCCAGAGGGCTCACCTCCGGGGGCTGGAGCGCAGTCGCCTGGGCTTCCGCGTCGTGGAGGCGGCGCCCTGGGTCTACGCCTTCAAGCTGGTCCAGAAGGGGGATGGTCTGCTGGAACCGTCCCGCTCCGGGCGGCGGCGCCTCACGCCAGGGCTGGCGAACCTGGTGCGGGCCATACCGGGCGAGGTTGTGCTGCTGCTGACCCGGCTTGAGAACGGGCAGGGCGAGGACGACCTTCCCCGCCTGATCCATTCCGCGTCCGCGCCAGCCCATTCCACGCAGCCCTCGGAGAAAGCCACGTTCACCGAGCTGACTCCCGGCACGCCTCATTACCTGGCCTGACCGGGGGTCAAGAGCCCGTGGGCAACCGCTCCAACTGTCCCGCCAGCACCTCCGGGTCCTTCGTCGGCAGATCGCAGGCGTGGCCGACACACACGTAAGCGGTACCGCCGCCCGGCCGACCCTCCAACACGGACAGCCCCTCGCCCTGCTCGGCGGGCGCGAGGGCCGCAAAGGGGAGGGGGAAACGGGCCAGCACCCGCTCCAGCGCGGCGCGTTCGGCGGGGGTGCCGATCAGGGCGACATCAACGTGGGGGGCTTGCAGGAAGGCCGCCGCCTGCCATAGTCCCCCCATGCCGTGCGGGGCGGCGAGCATGTCGGCGGCGTAGGTCTGCACGGTGCGGCGGGCCAGGCGCTCCGCCTCCTCGTCCCCGAAGTAACGGCCCATCCACAGCCCCAGCAGGGCGGCGGCGGCGTTGTCGCTGAGGACCGCCGCGTCGAAGGCCTCGGCCTGACGGGTCAGCAGGGTTTCGGCGTTGCCCCCGGTGGAGCGGAACAGCCCCGCCTCCTCGTCCCAGAAGTCGCCCTGCACGACCTCCCACAGCTCCCGCGCCCACTCCAGATGGGCGAGGTCGCCGCCCGCCTGGTACAGCGCGACGAGGCCGAGGGCGTAGAGGGCATGGTCTTCCAGCAGCCCTTCCACGCGGGCCACCCCGTCCTTGTAGGTGTGGCGCAGGGTGCCGTCCGGGAGGCGCATCTGCTCGCGCACGAAGTCGGCGTTGCGACGGGCCACCTCCAGATAATGGGCCTCGCCCAGAATCCGTCCCGCGTCCGCGAAGGCGGCGAGGGCCAGCCCGTTCCACGAGGTCAGCACCTTGGTGTCGGTGCCGGGCTGGGGCCGCCGCTGCCGGGCTTCAAACAGGTGCATCCTGGCGGTGTCCAGCCGCTCCAGCAGGGCAGGCACGTCCTCTCCCAGATCGCGGGCCAGCGCTTCCGGCGGAGTGGGGACGTGCAGCACGTTGCGGCTGCCGTACTCCGGGCGGTGCGGGTCTAGGAAGTTGCCTTTCTCGGTCACCCCATACACCCGCAGCACGAGGTCCGCGTCCGGGCCGTCCCCCAGAACCTCCCGAATCTCGTCTGGCGTCCAGGTGAAGGTCAGGCCCTCCACCCCCTGCGTGTCGGCGTCCTGGGCGGAATAGAAACCGCCTTCCGGGGCGAGCATCTCGCGTTCCAGATAGGCCAGCGTCTCGCGGGCGAGGCGGGCGAAGGTGTCATCCCCGGTGTACTGCGCCGCCCGCAGCAGCGTGCGCGTGAGTTGCGCGTTGTCGTAGAGCATCTTCTCGAAGTGGGGGACCAGCCACTCCGCATCCACCGAGTAGCGGTGAAAGCCGCCGCCAAGCTGGTCGTAAATTCCGCCCGCCCCCATGCGCCGCAGGGTGTGCAGGGCCATGTCGCGTCCGTCCGCTCGCGTCAGCAGGAAATCCAGCGTGGTCGTCCCCGGAAACTTGGGAGCACTCCCAAAGCCCCCCCGGTCGGCGTCGTACACGCGGCGCAGGTTCTCCACCGCGCGGGTTAGGAAGTCTGCCGGGAGGTCGTCGGCCGTCCCGCGCGGGCGGCTCGCCTCGCGGATATGGCCGGTCAGGGCCTCGGCATTGCCCAGCAGCTTGTCCCGGTCCTCCTGCCACGCCCGCGCCACGGTCGCCAGCAGTCGGCGGAAACCGGGCATCCCGTAGCGGTCCTCCGGCGGAAAGTAGGTGCCCGCGTAGAAGGGTTCGCCGCCGGGCGTCAGGAACACGGTCATGGGCCAGCCGCCCTGCCCGGTCATAAGTTGGGTGGCTGTCATGTACACCCGGTCCACGTCGGGCCGTTCCTCGCGGTCCACCTTGATGTTCACGAACCCTGCGTTCATCTGGCGGGCCGTCGCCTCGTCCTCAAAGCTCTCGTGGGCCATCACGTGGCACCAGTGGCAGGTGGAGTAGCCGATGGAGAGAAGCACGGGCACGTCGCGGCGGCGGGCTTCCTCGAAGGCCTCTGGGGACCAGGGCCACCAGTCCACCGGGTTGTCGGCGTGCTGAAGGAGGTAGGGGCTGGTTTCCTGGGCGAGGCGGTTCATGGGGGGTAGCGTAGTGCGCGGTGGGTGAAGGTTCGGGTGAGGGAGGAGGGGGGAGGCTTCATGGGTGTTTGGGGCGTGGCATCTTGATTGCGGTTTGCCCCTCCCCCCCAGCCCCCCTCCCCAGAGGGAAGGGGGGAGCGGCGCTGCGCTAGGCAAAGGTCGTCCCCCCATATTCCGTCCCGGTCTGCCTCGCCGCCGTTTCCCCCTCCACGCCATCCTGCCGCCCAACGTAAGGCCTCGGCGCTACCGCGCCGAACAGCTCGTCTGCCTGGAGAGTGGACTCGCAAGGCAGGGACGTTGAGATTGGCGGACACAGGAAAAAGAGGGCTTCAGCCAGAGCGGGTCAGTGTCTGCTCCTCCCCCCTTGCGGGGGAGGTTGGGAGGGGGGTGGCAGGCACCGCCTGCCCTCGCTGACCGCCCCCTACACCCCCGCCAGCAGCCGCTCCACATCCTCCAGCGTCGTGTAGTGCGCGATGCTCGCCCGCACCACCCCCTGCGGGTAGAGGCCCAAGTCTTTGAGGGGCTGCACAGCATAGAAGTGCCCGGCGGCCACGTCCACCCCGGCCTCGCTCAGGCGGGCGGCGGTGGCTTCGGGGGCCTCGCCCTCCACGCGGAAGGCGACGGTGCCAATTCGGGCGGCGGAGGCGGTGGGGCCATAGACCGTGACGCCGGGCGCCTCCAGCAGCCCCGTCAGTAGCCGTTCCCCAACCGGGCGTTCCAGTTCCCCGATGCGGGCGGAGGCAGCTTCCAGCGCCTCGCGGCTCAGCGTGTCGTGGCCGCCGAGTTCTCGCAGGTAGTCCAGCGTGCCCAGCCACCCGGCGAGCAGCTCGAACTGTGGGGTGCCGTGTTCCAGCCCGGTGATGTCCCCCTGCGGCACGAAGCTGAGTTTGGGCCAGGCGAGATGCGGGCGGTGTTCGGGCGAGATCCACAGCGCTCCCAGGTGCGGCCCCCAGACCTTGTAGGGGCTGAACATCACGAAGTCGGCGCCCCAGGCCCTCACATCGGGAAAGGCATGGGGCGCGGCGTGAACGGCGTCCACGACCGTCCAGGCCCCCGCCGCCCGCACCTGGGCAGTCACCGCCGAAATGTCCACTGTGACCCCCAGGGCGTTGCTCGCCGCCGTCACCGCGACCAGCCGGGTGCGCGGCGAGAGCAGGTCCGCGAGGTCGTCGGCGTGCAGCCGCATGTCGGGCTGACGGGCGTGCCACACCTTGACCGTCACGCCCACACGCTCCAGCTCGCGCCAGGGGCTGGCGTTCGCCTCGTGCTCCAGGCCCGACAGAATCACCTCGTCCCCCGGTCCCCACCGCCGCGCGAAGGCCGCTGCCAGCCGGAAGGCGAGGGCGGTCGCGCTCGGCCCCAGGGCCACGTCCTCCGGGTGGGCGTTCAGGAAGAGGGCGGTCCCCTCGCGGGCGCGTCCCTTCAGCGCCAGAATCTCCTGCCCCGGCCGGTGCCCTGGCATCGCGTTGGTGGCCCCGTAGCGGGTGAGGTGCCCGGTGATCGCGTCGATGGAGCGCTGCGGCAGCAGCCCGCCCGCCGCGTTGTCAAGGTAGGCCCGCCCAGAGGCGAGCGGCGGGAACTGGGAGCGGATGGCGTCGGGGGTCATGGAGGGAAGTGTAGGACGTGAGGCTGCTCGGCCTACCGTCGTCCCTTCACCCACAGCACCGCCCCTCCCAGCACCAGCCCCCACACCGCGCTCCCCACCCCCAGCAGGGTCACGCCGCTCGCGGTGACGGTCAGGGTCAGGAAGGCGGCCTCGCGCCCGTACTCGTCGTGGAGGGCTGCGGTGAGGCTGGAGAGGGTGGTCGTGACCAGCGCCAGCCCTGCCAGTGCCGCGACCACGGGCGGAGGAACCGCCGCGACCGCGCCCACCACCCAACCCGCGAAGACGCCCAGCATCAGGTAGAAAAAGGCCGCGCTCAGGCCCGCCACCCAGCGACGGGCGGGGTCGGGGTGCGCCTCCTCACCCGCCGCGATGGCCGCCGTGATCGCTGCGAGGTTGGTGGTATGCGCCCCGAACGGCGCCGAGAGGAGGCTCGCCAGCCCCGACCCCGTGATCAGCGGCGAGGTGGGCACCCACCCGTACCCGCAGGCCCGCAGCACCGCCACGCCGGGAAGCTGCTGCGAGGCCAGCGTCAGGATGGTCAGCGGCAGCGCCAGCGTGACCGCGCCCCGCAGGGAGAACTCGGGGGTGGTCCAGACCAGCGTGCCCAGGCCGCCCCCGGTGAGCGGCCCGACCGCGCCGACTGCCAGCGACAGCCCTGCCCCCGCCAGCAGCGCCGCCGGAACCGCCCAGCGGGAGAACCACACCCGGCCCGCCAGAAAGACGAGCAGCATCCCGCCCACCGGCACCGGGGCCTGCGGCAGTGCCCGGAACGCTCCCAGCACGAAGGGGAGCAGCACTCCCGCCAGCAGCGCGTTCGCCAGCGCCGCCGGAATCCGCGAGGTCAGGCGCTCGAAGGCCCCACTCAGGCCCAGCGCCGTCATCACCCCGGCGGTCAGGACGTAGGCGCCCAGCACCTCCGGGTAGCCCAGGTCCCCCGCCGCCGCGAGCGAAGCCACCAGCGCCAGGCCCGGCGTGCTCCAAGCCATCTTGATCGGCGCCCGGTACTGCCAGCTCAGCCACCCGCCCGACACGCTGATGGCGAGGTAACAGGCCAGCACCCAGCTCGCCGTCTGCCCCGGCGTCAGCCCGAAGTCCCGCGCCGCGCCCACCAGCAGCCCGATGCTGCTCGCCGCCCCGACCACCACCGCCACAAAGCCCGCCACGACCGCCGACCCGGAAGCGTCGCGGGGCAGGTCGCGCAGGGTGGGCCGGGAGGAACGGGGCAGGTCAGCGGTGGGAGGCATCGCCCCGCATTCCAGCACGGCAGGGCCTCGGCAGACGCTCAAGCCGCCGCTCATACCGGCACGGCCCCGGCGGGCGTAGGGTGCCCCCATGACCTCCTCCCCCCAGCCCCACCAGCGGCCCCTGGGCCGCACTGGCCTGCACGTCTCCGAGATCGGCTACGGTGCCTGGGGCATCGGCGCCGACATGTGGAAGGGCGCCCAGGACGACGAGAGCCTCGCGGCCCTGCGGCGCTACGTGGAACTCGGCGGCAACTTCATCGACACGGCGATGGGTTACGGGAGCGGCCACAGCGAGCGCCTGGTGGGGCAGGTCGCCCGCGAGGTTCCCGGGACCCTCGTCGCCACCAAGGTCAGCCCCAAAAACGGCCAGTGGCCCGCCGCCCCCGGCACCACCGCCGACGAGGCCTTTCCCGGCGAGTACGTCGTGCGGATGACCGAAGCCAGCCTGGAACGCCTGGGCCTGCCCGCCATCGACGTGCAGCAGCTTCACGTCTGGAACGACTCGTGGCTGGGACAGGGCGACTGGCAGGAGGCGGTGTCGCAGCTTAGGCGGGACGGCCGGGTTCGCGCCTTCGGCATCTCGGTCAACGACCACCAGCCTGACAACGCGGTCAGGGCGGTGGAGTCGGGCGCGGTGGACAGCGTGCAGGTCATCTACAACGTGTTCGACCAGTCGCCGCAGGACCGTCTGCTGGACGCCTGCCACGCCAATGGCGTCGGCGTGATCGTGCGGGTCGCGCTCGACGAGGGGAGCCTGACCGGCACAGTCACCCCGGAGACCACCTTCCCGGAGGGGGACTGGCGGCACACCTACTTCGGCGGCGACCGCAAGGCCGAGTTGCAGCCCCGGCTGCGGGCCATCGAGACGGACCTGGAGATCAGCACCGCGCAGCTTCCCGAAACCGCCCTGCGCTTCGTGCTGAGCCATCCGGCTGTCAGCACCGTCATCGTGGGGATGCGGAGTGTCCGCAACGTGGAGCGCAACCTCGCCCTCGCCGATGGGCGGGGCCTGCCCGCCGAACAGGTGCGGAAGCTCCACGCCCACCGCTGGGACCGCAACTGGTACCTCCCGGCAGGGGACTGAGGCCTGCGCCGCCCGGCTTGCCTAGACCCGGCCTCTGCACGTAGACCCCCCGCTGGGGCAGGCTGAGGGCTTGGCCGGGGCCAGGTCCCGGCGTAGGTTTCGTCCTGTGTCCAGTGTTGCCCTGCCGTCCACCCGCACCCACCTGCCGGACATCCTGCGGCTGGCCCTGCCCGCAAGTGCCGAAGCCGTCATTCAACTGCTGTTCAACTTTCTGGCCCAACTGATCGTCGCCACGTTGGGGGCCACGGCGGTGGCGGCAGTGGGCCTGTCCAACAACGTCACGATGGTCCTGATGTTCACCCTCGCCACCCTGGGGTCGGGGGCGGGGATCCTCGTCGCGCGGGCGCACGGGGCCGGGGACCGGGACGCGGTGAACCGGACGGCGGGCACCGCGCTGCTGCTCGCCCTGGGGGTGACGACCCTGCTTGTGGCGGGCCTCTACACCTCGGCGGGGCCAGTGCTGGGGCTGCTGGGCGCCCCGGCGAACCTCCTCGCGGCGGCCACGCCTTTCTTCCAGGTTGCGCTGCTGAGCGTGCCCCTGATCGTGCTGAGCGTGGTCGCGGGCAATGTCCTGCGCTCGCTGGAGCGGCCCCGCATCCCGATGGTCGCCACGCTGATCGCGGCGGCGGTCAACGTGGGAGTGGGCTATGCCCTGGTCCACGGGGCCTTCGGGCTGCCCCGGCTGGGATTGGTCGGCGCGGCGTGGGGAGCGCTGGCGGGGCAGGCGGTGCGCGTGGGACTGCTGGCGGTCTTCCTGTATGGGCCACGCGGTCCCATCGCCCCGGCGTGGTCGGGGGTGGGGGCCGGGGGCCGCGTGCTGGTGCGCGACCTGCTGAACTTCTCGCTGCCGCTGGCCGCCACGCAGCTCGCCTGGAGCGGGGGGAACCTGCTGTACGTTCTCTTTCTGGCGCGGCTGGGCACCGAGGTGCTCGCGGGCGTGCAGATCGGCTACACGCTGGAGGGCATCTTCGTGGTGGCGTCCTCCGGGCTGGTGCCGGCGGCCACGGCCCTGATCGGGCAGGCGGTCGGGCAGCGCGACGCGGCGCTCGCCGCTGAGCGGGCGCGGGCGGTGGAACGCTTCGGGCTGGTCACCGAGGTCGCCTTCGGGGTGCTGTTCGCGCTCTCGGCGCTGGTGCTGCCGGTTCTCTACCCCAGCGTGGGGGCCGAGGTACGGGGCATCGCGCTGGCGACCATCCTGGTCAACGCTGCCGTACAGGTTGTCAAGGTCGCCAACATGGTGCGTGGGGCGGGCGTGCTCCCCTCGGGCAGCGACACGCGCGGCGTCCTGATCGGGGACGCCATCAGTGCCTTCGCGGTGGGACTGCCGCTCGCGTGGCTGCTCGCCTTCCCCCTGGGGCTGGGGTTCTGGGGCGTGCTGGTCGCCCGCGTGCTGGAGGAGGTCGTGAAGATCGCCATCTTCACCTGGCGGCGCCGCAAGCTGTCGTGGGGCCAGGTGATCGCCGGGCAGACGGCCCTGAACGCGGCGACGGACTGAGCGGCGTCAGTCGGTGGCCGTGGCAGGCCGCCGCTGCATCAGCGCCGTCCGTTTGCACCGCGCCACCACCTCGCCGCGCTGGTTGATCGCCCGGTGCTCCACCACCACAATGCCCGCGTCGGGGCGGCTGCGGCTCTCGCGGACTTCCAGCACCTCGGACTCGGCGCGGATGGTGTCGCCGTGAAAGACGGGTTTGGGAAAGACCACCCCGTCCAGTCCCAGATTCGCCACCAGCGTCCCCAGCGTCAGCTCGTGGACACTCAGGCCGACGAGCAGGCTCAGCGTGAGCAGGCTGTTGACCAGCGGCTGCCCGAACTCGGTCGCGGCGGCGTACTCGTGGTCAAGGTGCAGGGGCTGTGGGTTCATCGTCAGCGTGGTGAAAAAAACGTTGTCGGCCTCGGTCAGCGTGCGCGTGACCCGGTGGCGAAGGACGGTGCCGGGCGTGAGTTCTTCAAAGTAGCGGCCCTGGGGACGCAGCAGGTCTTCATTCATGGCAACCTCTGGGGAAGTGGGAGTCAGTTCGCCTGTTCGCGGGCGTGGAGGATGGCGCGGGCCTTTGCCAGCATCGGCTCATCCACCATCTGCCCCTCGAAGCTGAAGGCCCCGTGCCCGGCGAGGGCGGCCTCGTGCGCGGCGTCCAGCAGCCTGCGGGCACGCTCGGCCTCCGCGTCAGTGGGGCCGAAGAACTCGTGGGCCAACGCGACCTGCGCCGGGTGGATGCACAGCTTGCCGCCGTACCCCACGGCGCGGCCCTGCGCGGCGTCGGCGCGAAAGGTGTCGGGGTCGTTCAGCGCCGTAACCACGATGTCCAGCGCGTGAACCCCGGTCAGCCGGGCGGCGAGCGCAACATGCGAGCGGGCATACAGGACTTCCAGATTCCCAGGAGTGCGGCTGCCCCCCAGGTCGGTCGTGTAGTCCTCTGCCCCGAAGTAGGCCCATGCCACGCCCTCCTCGGCCAGAATCTCGCGGGCATTCCAGACGCCTGCGCCCGTCTCCAGCCCGGCGAGGAGGGGGAGGTCCAGCCCCCGCGCCGCCAGCGCCTCCCGCACCCGCCGCACGTCTGTCGTCGCCTCCAGCTTGGGCACGACCACTCCCGCGAGTTCGGGGGTCAGCACGGCGAGGTCATCCTCAAAAAAGGGCGAGTGCGGCGCGTTCACCCGCACGAAGACGGCGAGGTGCGGCGCGGCGGCCACGAGGTCGCGGGCGGCGTCGCGGGCGACCGGGCGGGCGGCGGCTTTGGCTTCCGGGGTGGCGGGCACCGCGTCTTCCAGGTCAATGACCACCGCGTCGGGCGCGGAGCGGGGCAGCTTGGCGATCAGGTCGGCGCGGCCCCCCGGCGCGAACAGGACGCTGCGGGGGCGCAGGCTGGGGTCAGGAGCAGGCACGTGCCATAGGATACGCGGCCCCCACTACATCCCCTCCACCCCCACACGCTGCAGGCCTGTGGCGAGGTCCTGGCGCGTGAGTTCGCCGTGCGTGATCTGCTGGACCACGCCCTGCCGGTCGATGAAGTAGGTCAGCGGCGTGCCGAAAAGCTGATAGGCCCGGGCTGCGAATCCCTCGCGGTCGGAGAGCGACGGGTAGGTCATCCCCAGTTGCTCCGCGAGGTTGCGGGCCGCGCCGTCTGGAGTCCAGTGGGCCACCACCCCCAGCAGCTTGAGGTCCTGCCCCCGCTTCTGCTGAAGCTCGACCAGCAGTGGCACCTCGCGCTCGCAGGGCACGCAGTTGGACCCCCAGAAGTTCAAGACCAGCGGTTGCCCGATCAGCCGGGCCGAATCGACCTCCTCACCCTCCAGGGTGCTCAGCAGGAAAGGGGGCGCGAGTTGGCCCACCTGGGTCCCGAACTCCCGCCGCTCGGCCGGGCGGAGCAGGGCACCCAGCACTCCACCGACCGCCAGCAAGCCCAGCCCCAGGGGAAGGAAGCGGCGGAGCACGGGCGCGGTCCGGGAGGGGAGGGTCATGGCCCATTGAACCGCAGGAGTGGCCCCCCGGCAACTCCCGCAACGTGACCCGAACAGGGGCACCCGCACGGCAGGCCAGGCAGAGTAGGCCCATGACCACCCCCTTTCAACTCGGCCTGTACTCCTTCGGAGACTTCACGCCCGACCCCGCCACCGGGGTCACCCTGAGTCCCACCGAGCGCCTAAAAAACCTGATGGAGGAAGCCGAACTCGCCGATCAGGTCGGCTTGGACGTGTTCGGCCTGGGCGAACACCACCGCCCCGACTACCTAGTGTCCTCGCCCGCGACCGTCCTCGCGGCGATGGCGGCCCGCACCCGCACTATCCGCCTTACGAGCGCCGTGACCGTGCTGGGCACCGACGATCCCGTGCGGGTGTACCAGCAGTTCGCTACCCTGGACCTGCTCTCCGGGGGTCGGGCCGAGATTATGGTGGGGCGCGGCTCCTTCGCGGAATCGTTTCCGCTGTTCCTGGGCGGAATGCCCGCTGACTACGACGCCATCTTTGCGGACCGGCTGGAACTGCTCTTGCAGGTGCGCGACCATGAACACGTGACCTGGCAGGGCCGCACCCGCCCGCCGCTGGGGGGTCAGGGGGTCTACCCGCGCCCCGAACAGCCCCTCCCGGTCTGGCTGGCGGTGGGCGGCACGCCGTCCTCGGCCCGCCGCGCCGGGACGCTGGGGTTGCCGATGGCGCTGGCGATCATCGGCGGGGCCTACGAGCGCTTCGCTCCCTTCGTGCGGCTCTACCGGGACGCGGCCCAGACTGCCGGGCACGGCGAGCTGCCACTGGGCATCAACGGGCACGGCTTCCTGGCCGACACGTCGCGGGGGGCCGCCGACCTCGCCTTTCCCGCGCACAGCCTCGTCATGAACCGCCTGGGCCGCGAGCGGGGCTGGGCGCCGATGGGCCGCGCCCACTTTGACGCCGAGCGCGGACCGGGCGGAGCGCTCTTCGTGGGCGACCCGGAGGAAGTGGCCGCGAAAATCCTGCACCAGCACGAGCTGTTCGGCCACACCCGCTTCCTGATGCAGATGAGCGTGGGCACGCTGCCTCACGCGGCGATGCTGCGCTCCATTGAGCTGTTCGGGACTAAGGTCGCTCCGCTTGTCCGGGAGGAAGTCGCGCGGCGTCAGCCCACGCCCAGCTCGTAACGAACCACCCGGAAACCCTTCACCGTCACCTCGTCCACCGCCCGGAAGCCCGCTGACTCGTACAGGGCGCGGAGCTTGGGGCGGGTGGCGGCGGTGTCCAGCCGCAGGAAGGTGCCCCCGGCCTCCTGGGTTTCGCGGGCGGCCTCGGCCAGCAGCGCCTGAGCCAAGCCCCGTCCCTGCGCCGCCGGATGGATGCCAAGTTTATGGAGATAGCGGGCCTGCCCCGGCGGGTCCTCCGGCCAGAAGAGGGGGTCGGCGTCCAGCAGCACGTAGGTGCCCACCGCCTCGCTCCGGAGCCACGCGACCCGCCAGCCCTCCGTCGGGTAGTGGCGGGTCAGCCGTTCCGGGGTCAGGCTGGGCAGCGGCCACAGCGGTTCGCCCCGCTCCAGCAGCCGGGCGGCGGTGGCGGTCAGGACGGCGGAAGCGGCGCTGAGATCGCCCCGAGTAAAGGTCAGGTCCACTCAGCCCCCCAGCGGCGGCGCGGGCTCAATCCCCGTCGCGTAGAGGTCGCCGCCCCGAGCCTCCAGCCGCACGCGTGGCAGTGGCCCGCTGGCCTTCCCGAAGACGGCCTCGCCCGCCTTGAGGGGGTCAAAGACGCTGTAGTGGCACGGGCACCCCAGTTGCGGGTGCTGGTCTTCCCTCGGCGGGCGGTAGTTGTAGGCGAAGGCCAGCACCTCCGGGTCGCGCACGAGGACCACCGGGCAGCCCAGGTGGGTGCAGATGCGGCTGTAGGCGGCGTAGTGGCGGCCGTCCACGCTCAGACCACCGAGGACCGGCTCCGGCACCCGCAGGGCCACGCAGGGGCGATCAGCGTAGGTGAAGGTGACTTCCGCCCACTCCTGCGCCAGGTGTCCCGCCGAAGCGACCCACACCGCCGCTCCCGGCTGAAACTCCGGCTCGCCCGCGTCCCGCTTGCCCAGCGTCACCCGCGAGGCGTACCAGCCCATGTACCCGAAGGTGCCCAGCGTGCCCGCGACAGGTAGCACCCACCAGTTCTCCAGGACCCGGCGGCGCGTCAGGCGGCGTGCCTTGGGCCGCTCGCCCGTCACTCGCCTTCCTTCTGCCAGCGCTCCAGCACGTCCAGCAGGGCGTTCAGCTCATCGGGTTTGAGGTCGGGATAGGCGGGCATCGCCCCCTTGCCCTGGAGGATGATCTGCCGCAGCCCGTCCCGCGAGAGGTTGGACACCCGCAGGCTGGGTCCCAGCGCCCCGCCGCCGCCGTTCGCCCCGTGACAGCTCGCGCAGTTCGCGGCGTACACGCGCAGGCCGGGGTCCGCCTGGTTCTGGCGGGCACGGATGGCGGTGATGGTCTCGTCGGCGTCGCGGCCGGAGGGGTTGAGGGTGCGGTAGCGTTCCAGCGCGGTCAGGGCGGCCTCGTCCTGCCCGAACTGGGAGAGCGCGAAGCCCAGGAAAAGTTGCGATTCGGCGTCGTCGGGCGCGAGCTGCGCGGCGGTGCGGATCAGCAGGAAGGCCTGCCCCGCTTCTTCCTCGCTCAGCTCCCCGCCGCCCCGCGCGGGCCGGTTCAGCAGCAGGATGCCCAGCCGCCGCAGCGCCTCGGGCTGGCGGGGGTCCAGGCGCAGGGCCGCCGCGTACGCCCTCGTCGCCTCGTCGTAGAGGCCGGAGTCGAAGGCCGCCTTACCCCAGGCGAGGGAATCGGCGGCGGACTGGCTGGCCTCAGCGCGGCGGCGCAGCTCGGGCAGCGCGAGCGAGTTCTGCACAGTCTGCGCCTCACGCGGCGAGAGGGCCGCGAGCTGCCAGCGAGGGACGAAGGTCACCGCTCCGGCGACCGTCACCAGCGCGGCCAGCCCTACCCCGGCCAGCGCGAGGCGGCGGGTGCGGCCCGCCCGGTTCGCCGGGGGCGGTGCGGGCGGCAACGCGTCCAGCGCCCGCAGGGTCAGCGCGGCGCGGCGTTCCAGGTCGGGCCGCCGCCGCTCGTCGGTCAGGGTATCCAGCTCCCCATACAGGCGGTCGCGCTCGGCCGTCAGCCGCTCCCGCTCCGGGGCGTCGGGGTCGCCCGGCACGCCCGCCCCCAGCGGCGAGAGCACCAGCCACAACGACACGCCCACGATCAGGGCCAGCAGGACGAGGCTCAGCATCACGCCCCCTCCTTGCGCCGCGTCTGGCGCTGCACTTCCGCGAGGTAGGGGTCAAAGGTGTCCCCCTCGGCCTCGGGCGTGGCAGCAGCGGCGGCGGTGGGCTTGCGCCGCAGGAAGCGCCACAGCACCAGCCCCCCCGCCCCCAGCGCCGCGAGCGGAGCGCCCCACAGCAGCATCCCCACCCCGTCTTTCGGCGGGTCCAGCAGCACGAAATTGCCGTACCGTGCCGCGAAGTAGCTGTAGATCTCCGCGTCGCTGCGCCCCGCCGCCACCTGCTCGCGCACGTCGCGCAGCATCTCGCGGCTGATGTCGTTCGTGCTCTGCGTGATGGGCTCCCCCGTGCAGATCGGGCAGCGCAGGTTGTCCCCGATGGCCTCGGCGCGGAGGGATTGGTCGGGCGTCAGAGCCAGCGAAGTGGAGAGCAACAGGCTCAGGGCCAGAGGCAGGAGCCGTGCCCGCGCTGGCGACTGGCGACTGGCGACTGGCAACTTCAAATCCCCTCCACCCCGATCTTCTCCAGCCCCACATTCAGCCGTTCGCGGCTCAACCCACCCCGGTCCACGTGGCGGATCACGCCTTCCTTGTCGATAAAGACCGTCTCGGGAATCCCCGCCACCCCGTAGTCGATGCCGGTCTTGATGCCGGGGTCGCGCAGGTTGGGATAGGCGAGGGCGTACTCGCGGATGAAGTCGCGGGCGTTTTGCTCCTTGGTCTCCTGAAAGAGGATGCCCAGGATGGCGGGGCCGTTCTCGCCGCTCCGCTTTTCGCCCAGTTCGCGGAAGAGAGGCGCCTCCTCGCGGCACGGCTCGCACCACGAGGCCCAGAAGTTCAGCACGACCGGGCGGCCCTGCAGGGCGGCGAGGCTCACCTGCGCCCCGTCCAGGCTCTCCAGCGTGAACTCGGGCGCGGGCTTGCCCACCAGGGGGCCGCCGTCGGTGGCGTTGCGCGAGGGGCTGAGCAGCGCCACGCCCAGCACCGCGACCAGCGTGGCCGCCAGCACGGGCGGAAGCAGCCGCCGCCACAGGGGAGCGGGCGTAGGGGCCGGATTGGAAGAGGGGGAGAGGTCAGTCATGGTCAGTCACTCGCTGTTGCTGCTCCTCCCGCCCTGTGGGGGAGGTGGGGACTCGTAGGGCTGCGAAGCAGAGGGGGTGGCAAGCGCCAGCCTGCCCTCTTTGCCGTCCAGTCAACGTCATGCGGAAAGCCCCTTCAATCCGTCGCCGGGGCCACCTGCAACGCAGGCGCACGGGCCGGGGCGCGGCGCGGCGCCACCAACGTCAGCCCTGCGCCCAGCACCACGATCAGGGTGCCCCACCAGATCCACGACACCAGCGGGCTTTCAATCAGCCGCACGCTGGCCCAGCGCCCGTCCTCGCCAAAGGCCGTCACAACGAGGTAGGTGTCGCCCCACATCCCGTAGCGCACGGCGGGCGCCGGAAAGGGCGTGTCGCCGCCCTGGATATAGGTGTTCATGCGCGTCTCGAAGGGCACGCCGTCAATACGGACCCGCGCGATGGCCGACTGGCCGTAGGGCTTCTCCTCCACGCGGGTACTTTCCAGCGCCAGCGTCTCGTGCAGCAGGGTGACGGGGGCCGCGCCCGCATTCAGCGTGACCTGTGCGTCCTGCCGGTAGGCCGAGGAAAAGGCGATGCCCAGCGCCATCACGACCAGCCCGGCGTGCGCGAGGTACGCGCCGTAGCGCCGGGGCTGCTCGCGCACCAAGCTGACCATCCCGCCCCGTCCGCTCGCCCGGTAGGCCCGCCACGCCCGCCCGGTCAGCAGGGCCAGCCCCACCACGTTGTAGGCCGACAGCCCCACCGCCGCCAGCACACCGACCCCGCGAATCCCGAAGGCGTAGGCGAGCACCGCCGTCCCCGCCCCGGCCAGCAGCAGCGGCCACAGCGCCCGCCACAGCCCCTGTCCCTCGGCCCGCCGCCAGGGCAGCAGCGGCCCCACGCCCATCAGCAGCAGCAGGCCCAGCCCCAGCGGAATGGCGAAGGCGTTGTAAAAGGCCGGGCCGACCGACGTGTCCCGCCGCCCCTGCACCGCCTCCACGATGGTGGGAAAGAGGGTGCCCACCAGCACCATCACCGCGAACACCAGAAACAGCCAGTTGCCCGCCAGGAACGCTCCCTCGCGGCTCAGGGCGGCGGGCGGGTCGCCGTCGTCGCGCAGGTGGGGCGCCCGCCACGCGGCCAGCCCGATGCCCGCGACCAGCAGGAAGGCGAGGAAGCCCAGAAACACCGGCCCCACCGGACCCCCCGCGAACGCGTGGACGCTCTGCACGATGCCCGAGCGGTTCAGGAAGGTGCCCAGCACCGTGGACGCATACGCCAGCACGATCAGCCAGACGTTCCACGACCGCATCAGGCCACGCCGCTCCTGAATCTGGATGGAGTGGAGGAAGGCGGTCGCCAGCAGCCAGGGAATAAAGGACGCGTTCTCCACCGGGTCCCAGGCCCAGTAGCCGCCCCAGCCCAGCGTCTCGTAGCTCCACCAGCCGCCCGCGACGATGGCGGCCGTCAGGAAGGCCCACGCCACCAGCGTCCAGCGCCGCGTCACGACGACCCAGTGGTCCGAGAGCCGCCCGGTCACCAGCGCGGCCACCGCGTAGGCGAAGGGCACCGCCAGCCCCACGAAGCCCAGGTACAGCAGCACCGGGTGGACGGCCATCATCCAGTGGTTTTGCAGGGCGGGGTTCGGCCCGCGCCCATCTGCCGGAATCTGCGCCAGCGGGGTAAAGGGGCTGGCGACCGTCGCGCAGATGCCCACGAAAAAGATCAGGCTGGCATACATCGCGGCCAGCGCCCAGGGCCGCAGCGCGTCGCGCCGCAGGGTCAGGCTGAGGATAAAGGCGTACCCCGCCAGCAACCACGCCCACAGCAGGATGGAGCCTTCCAGCGCCCCCCACAGGCTGGTCACCTTGATCCAGGTGGGGGAGGCCCGCATGGAGTGCTCGGCCACGTACCGCACCGAGAAGTCGTCGCCCAGCAGCGCCGCCATCAGCGTGAGGGTAGACAGGCTGACGAGGGCGAACACCGCCCACACCGCCCGCCGCGCCGCCTCAGTCGCCCGCGCGTCGGCCTTCACGCCGCCGACTACCGCGAGCCATGTCCCGCCCAGCGTAAAGGCGAGGGCCGCCAGCAGCGAGAGCTGGCCCAGCGCCCCCAGCGGGCTGGCGTCAAAGGAAATCAGATTCAGCACGGTGCGGGCCGCCTCAATCGGCCTGCCGCAACAGGTCCTTCAGCTCCGCCTGCGTCTGCGGCACGTTGTACTCCTCGGAGTGCTTCACCACGAGTTCGGAGGCGTGGAAGGTTTCGCCCTGAAACTCGCCGCGCACCACCACGCCCTGGTCTTCCTTGAACAGGTCGCTCACGGCCCCCGTGTACTGCACCGGAAAGGTGGCGCTGCCGTCGGTCACGTCGAACCGCAGGTCCAGCGTCTGCGGGTTGTACTGCACGGCCTTGACCAGCCCGCCAATCCGCAGCGGGCGGCCCTCCAACTCGGCGCGTTGCTGCACGTACTCGGTCGGGGTCACGAAATATTCCAGGCTCTTGCCCAGGTTCCCGAAGGCCAAGAAGCCCGTCAGCCCCACCAGCGCGAGCACGCCCAACACGGTGGGCAGCGGGTTCTTCTTGCGCCGCCGCGCCTGAGGCAGGGGAGAGGGCGCGGTCATCGCCGCTCCCCCTCGTCCCGCACCTGCCGCAACCGCCACCACATCCAGGCCAGGTAGCCCACCAGCAGCAGAAAGGTCACGACGTACACGACCACGACGTATCCGGTGTACTTATCCACGGGCGACCTCCATGCTCCTCAGGTCTTCCATCAGTTCGCGCTCCTCGCGGGCCTCCTCGCGGGCAGCCAGGATGCCGCGCACCCGCAGGAGGTAGACGTAGAGCAGGGTGAAGGCGAAGGTCGCCACCATCAGCACCAGGCCGTAGACGGGCGCGGCGTTCCAGCGGGCCGACCAGTCCAGGTCGCCCAGCAGCTTCAGCGTCTGCGTCTGGTGCACCCCGCGCCACCACTCCACCGCCATGTAGTTGACGGGCACGTACAGGGTGCCCACCAGCCCCACCACGGCGGCGACGCGGGCGCGGCGGTCCGGGTCGTCGATCAGGGAGCGAATCAGGAGGTAGCCGCCGTAGATCACAATGCTCAGGGCGGTGGTGGTCAGCCGGGCGTCCCACACCCAGTACGCGCCCCAGGTCGGCTTGGCCCACAGCATCCCGCCCACGATGGTGGACACCGTGAACAGCACGCCGATCTCGGCACTCGCCATCGCCAGGCGGTCCCAGCGGCGCTGCCGGGTCAGCAGGTACAGCAGCCCGAACAGGCCCGTGCCGCCGTAGGCGAGGTAACTCAGCCACGCGCTGGGGACATGCACGAAAAACAGGCGCACCAGCGACCCCTGGTTGAGGTCCAGCGGCGCACTCAGGCCCAGGGCCACGGCCACCCCCAGGCTCAGCAGGGTGGCGAGGCCCAGCCCCGTCGTCACGCGGTCTTGTTTCATCTCAGCTCCCCCATTATGACCCGCGCCCATTTCCCCACACCGTGAGGCCTGTGGGCGCAGGAATCCTTCGTCCCAGGAGGATCGCGTCTGGCGCAGAAAGGGGCAAGTGCGAGTGTCCCCGCTGGGGCGGGGGGCCTGCCCCCGCTTCCTGCTACCGTGGAAGCCAACCCTTTGTCCACCTTTCTCCCCGGAGGCTCCATGAAGCGTTCCCGCGTCCTGTCCCTGCTGACCCTTGCTGCCCTGTCCGCTGCCCTGCTCGCGGCCTGTGCGCCCTCAGCCGCCGCGCCCGCCGCGCCGCTGCCCGACCCCGCGACCTACCGCCCCGCCGACGTGACCGTTCCGGTGCCCGGCATCGGCGCCGTGGGCCGCTGGATGATCACCAAGGACCTCGTGCCCGCGACGTGGCTGGGCGAGAAACAGGGCGGGCGCACGCTGCGCGAGCCGGTCAACGTGCTCCTGATCGACCGGGGCGCCCGCACCCCGCAGGAGGCCACCACGCGCCTGCTGACCGCGATGCGGGCCGCCGGATACCCTCCACGCGGTGGTCACTCCACCGGCTACTGGGGTGAGGTCGGCGGGCAGCTTTACCCCATGCTCCCCACCGGCAAGGGAGAGGCATTCAGCGACGCGCCCTTTTTCGTCCCCAACAACCACGGGCGCATCTTCGGCCCGGTGGCGGTGGAGGGCGGGTATGCCTTTACCGGGGCCTTCAGCCTGGAGGGCGTGCGCGTCTACCCCACGCTGGGTCACCCCTACCGCTCCTTCCAGGTCTCGCGCGAGGACCTCGCGGACAAGCTGAACGCCGCGTCGGTCTACAAGCGGGCCGGGTACGTGGAGATGGGCTCGCGCCTGGACACGGCGACCGAGACGACCGGGGACCATGACGGGCGGGCGGTGCTGCTGGTGGCGGGGGGGTCGTAACCGCTCAGGCGTAGATCAGGCAGCCGCGCTCCTCCAGCGCCCGGAAGGCAGGGGGCAGGGAGGCCAGCTGGTTCCAGCGCAGGTCGAGCTTCTCCAGCCGTGGAAGTTCGGCCAGTGCGTCCGGCAGCTTGGTCAGCCTGTTCGCCCGCAGGTCCAAGAAACGGAGATGTTGCAGCCCGGCCAGAGAGTTGGGCACCTCCTCCAGCGCGTTGAAACGCAGGTCCAGTTCGGTGAGTTCGGTCAGGCCCCCCAGTGTGTCCGGCAAGTGGGTCAGGCGATTGCCCTGGACCATCAGCCTGGTCAGGCGTTCGCAGCGGCCCAGCTCAGCCGGAAGTGCCGTCAGCCGATTGTTCATCACGTGCAGTTCGCGCAGGTGCGTGCAGTTCCCCAGGGCGGCAGGGAAGGCTGTCAGGGCGTTGTTGTAGGCGCGGAATTCGGTCAGGTCTGCCAGCTCTCCCAGCCAGTCCGGGAGTGTCTCCAGTGCATTGTCCGTGACATTGAGGTACGTCAAGCCATGCAGGTGCCGCAGCGATGGGGGCAACCCGGTCAGCCGATTGTTGCTGAGGTACAGAAAGCGCAGGTCCCGCAATTCTGCGAATTCGTCGGGGAGCGCCTCCAGCCCGTTGTGGCCGAGGTCCAGCATCTCCAGCCGCGTCAATTGCCCCAGCCCCGGCCCCAGCGCCGAGAGCCGGTTCGCGGAAAGGTTCAGCGTTGTGAGGGCCGTCAGGGTCCATAGCCAGTCGGGCACGCCTTCCAGCGCGTTGTCATAGAGGCTCAGGACGCGGGCGTCCGTGCCCTGCCGCAGCGCGTCGGGCAACCCGGTCAGGCCGCATCCATTGAGGTGAATGTGGTTGGAAGGTGAGTCGCTGCCGGTGCCGAGGAGGGCCAGCAACTCTTGCCCCCGCGCTCCGGTCGGATGCTGGTGGCTCAGGCTGGGGGTGGCGGCAGGCTCCGGCATGGGCCACTGTACTTTCTCACCCCTCCACCGCGAAGCCGAACAACAGCGTCGCCAGAATCACCGTGCCCACGTCGAAGCCCGCCAGAAAGATCAACCACGTCGTGACCTCCCCTGACCAGCCGCCCGCCAGCAGCAGGCTGGTCGCCTTCACGGTGGCGATCACCACCGGCACGAGGATGGGAAAGGCCAGCGCGGGCAGCAGGGCCTCCCGTGCCCGCAGGTTCACTGTGATGGCGCTGTAAAAGGTGGTTCCGGCGCTCAAGCCCAGGATGCCCAGCGCGGCCACCAGCCCCAGCGCCCCCCACGGCACCGCCTGCCCGGCCCCCGCCGCCCCGAACAGCAGCAGGCCGGTGGGCAGGGTCAAGGCGGCCACCACTGCCAGCGGCCCCAGCACCCCCAGCAGCTTGCCCAGGTACAGCGCCCCGTGCGGCCCCGGATACAGCAGCAGTTGCTCCAGCGCCCCCGCCTCCTGCTCCTGCGCGAAGGCCCGTCCTGCGCCCACGGCGGCTGCGAGCGCCAGGGCCGTCCAAACCGCTCCCGCCGCCAGCCCCGCCGTCTGGGTGGGGGTGCGCCCCGCCGTGTCCCCACCCAGCGCCAGCCCCAGCACCAGCAGCACCAGCCCGGCGAAAAAGGCGGTGGCGAGCAGCGTGTCCCGCGTGCGCCCGGCCACCCGCAGGTCCTTGGCGGCGACGGTCAGGACAGTGGACCGGGGGCGCTGGGCTGGAGTGGGGGAGGAGCCGCCCCCTTTCACCCCCCACGCTCTACGCTCCACGCTCCTCCTCCACCCGGCCCGCCGCCAGCCGCACCGCCCTTGGAGCCACCTGCCGCGCCAGCCCTGGCTCGTGCGCGGCGACCACCAGGGTCACGCCCCGTTCCCGCAGCTCGCCCAGCAACTCCAGCACCAGTGCCCGGCCCCCCTCGTCGAGGTTGGCGAAGGGTTCGTCCACCAGCGTGACCGGGCGGGCCAGCAGCCAGGCCCGCGCCAGCGCCAGCCGCTTACGCATCCCCGCCGAGAGGAAGCGTGCCCGCCGTCCTGCCGCCCGCTCCAGTCCAACGCGCCGCAGCGCCCCGGCCACGTCGGCGTGCTGCCCGTGCATCCGCAGGGCGAAGTCGAGGTTTTCCGTTCCCGTCAGGTCCGGGTACAGTCCCGCGTCCACCGGCATCAGGTGAACGTGATCGCGCACGGCCCGGTTGTCGCGCAGGTCGTAGCCCAGCACCCGCCCCTCGCCCCGCGTGGGCCGTAGCCCCGACGCCAGCACCCGCAGCAGTGTGGTCTTGCCCGCGCCGTTCTCGCCCAGCAGCGTGATCCCCTCCCCGGCGGGCACGTCCAGCGTCACCCCGCGCAGGATGACCTCGCGGCCCAGGCGGAGCCAGAGGTCGCGGAGTTGCAGAGCGTGGGGGCTAGTGGCGTGCGGCGTGTCGCTTGTAGACGGTGTGAGAGAGGTACTCAGGCTCATGGAGAGGGCACTGTTCCGAATAAGGCAGAGGCAGGAGCTTCAGCCCTCCACACGCCATAAGCCACGGGCGACACGCCCCTCACACCCTCAGCCACGCGGGCATCACCTCGTAGAAAAAGGTCGCCAGCCGCGTGAATTGCCCGGTCAGCATCAGCACGCCGACGAGCACCAGGACCGCGCCCCCCACTTTCTCGAAGACGCCCGCGTAACGGTTCAGCCGCCGCAGGTTCAGGCGGTCCCACAGCAGCGCCGCGACCAGAAAGGGCACGGCCAGCCCCACCGTGTAGGCGGCCAGCAACCCCACGCCCGTCCCCAGGCTGGCGGTGCTGGCGGCCAATCCCAGGATGCTCCCCAGCGCCGGGCCGAGGCAGGGACTCCACCCGAAGGCGAAGGCCGCCCCCAGCGCGACTGGGCCGTAGCCCCCGGCGTTCGCCAGCGCCCGCGTGTCGCGCATCAGGAAGGGCAGGCGCACCACCCCCAGCATCACCAGCCCGAAGAAGATGATCAGCACCGCCGCGACCTGCCCCAGCAGAATCTTGTGCGGGGCGAGCAGGGCGCCCAGCGTACTCGCCGTGGCCCCCAGCGCGATAAACACCAGCCCGAAGCCCAGGATGAACCCCAGCGCCCGTCCCAGCGGTGCCCGCGCCCCCCCGATCACGCCGAGGTAGCTGGGCACCAGCGGCAGCACGCAGGGACTCAGAAACGAGATCAGCCCTGCCAGAAAGGCCACCGTGATAGACGGGGCACCGGGAGCGGTCAACATGGGCCGAGTCTAGCGGGGCGGGGGAGGGCCGGGCGTCCCCCCTGTGGGCGGCCTCGCGGTCGTCTCCGCCTTGCGCCACTACCCTGACCCATGCCCGCCGAGCGCCCGCCCCTGATCTTCGTCTACAACGCCGACGGCGGCGCCCTGAACGGACTGAAGGACCTCTGGCACAAGGCGGTGTCGCCCCAGACCTACGCCTGCTCGCTGTGCGCGGTGACCTACGGCCCGCTGGGAATGCGGCGCGAGTGGCGTGACTTCGTGCGTGGGCTGGGGCGCGAGGTGCGCTTCTTGCACCGTGACAAACTGGCCGCCGAGTTCGGCCTGCGGGACGTGCCCCTTCCTGCCGCCTACGAGCAGAGGCCGGACGGCACCCTGGGCGAGTGGCTTCCGGCCTCCGAGTTGCGGGCGGTGACGACACTGGACGAGTTGATGCGCCGGGTGGCCGAGCGGACGCAGGCGCCTCAGCCGATGTTCAGCCCCACGTCGAAGGTCGCCCGGTAGCCCTTCTCCGGGCTGCCCGTGACACTCAGCAGAAGCTGATTGCCACCGTTGCGGTAAATCCCGTCGTTGGCGTTGAGCGTGTTGCGCTTGCCCTTGCGGCTGTAGGGGGCGCGGGCGTGGACCTGATCGGTGACCGCCTCCGGGAAAAACAGTTGCGAGGTGAACTCGCCCGTCGCCTGCCCGGCCGCGTTCAGGGGCCGCAGCTTGAAGTGGATGTGGACGGCCCGGCCCGGATACCACCCCGGATAGACGGTGGTGAAGGTGGCCTTGCCCTGCGCGTTCGTGACCTGGGTGCCGCGCAGGAAGTCGCCGGTGTTGCCCTGCACGTCCGAGTAGACGCCCAGGGCGTCGCACTGCCACACGTCGATCAACACGTTCGCGCGGGGCTGGCAGGCGTTCACCGCCACCCGCGAGGTCACGAACTCCAGCACCAGCGGCACGCCCCCGCTGACCTTCCCGGTCGTGGTGTCCATGCGGATGTCGCTGCGGCGCAGTTTCTCGTCCACGTAGTACGGCCCCTCGGTCATGGCCGGACGCACCACGCAGCCGGGCAGCCCAGTCACGCCGCTCGTGCCCGCGCTGCTGCCGCCCGCCCCGCCGGGGGGTCCGCCGCGTTGCGCGAGTACCCCCCCCGCCGCGAGCGCCGCCGCGCCGCCGCCCAGCCCCAGCAGCCGCAGGGCACGCCTGCGGCTGAGCAGGGTGCCGATCATCTCGTCGTCGTTGTCGTCGTCCGGGTGCTGGGGGTGGGGATTCATATGCGGACCTCCTTGACCTGCCTCCCCAGCGTAGAAGCGGGCGGTTAGAGGAGGGTTGGAGGTGGGGGCGCCGGACTACCTCGTGCCCAGGGCGTCCGCCGCCTTGCCCAGCTCCCCGAACGCCTGTTCGACCTCCAACTGCGCCACCTTGAGCGACAGCGAGGCGACCGACGCTGCCAGCGGTTCGCGAGCATACAGGCAGGCCGCGTTCACGCCTTCCTGAATGGACAGCAGGGCGCTGCGGGCCTGCGTGACGGCGAGGTACAGGCTGGCGTTCGTGGGTGTGGCGTTGGCCGCGTAGGCGCTGCGCTGCTGGTTGGTCAATTCGTTGCCCCGGTCCAGCAGGGCCTGAACCTTGTTCGGGGTGAACTGACAGGCCTCGGTCCGCCGCGCTCCCGTGACCGCCGGGGCCAGCTCGGTCCTCACCTCGAACACCAGGCTGCTGACCTGGCCGACATACCCGCCCACCGTGGTGGGAGCAACTTGCGTGGCCTGCGCGGAGGCCTGCTGCGCCGTAAGAAGTGTGGCGACCCAGATCAGTCTTTTCATAATGCCCCCAGCGTACAGGCTCGCCCCCTGCGCCGGAGCGAACATCGCGTCCCTACTCCCGACGTACTGTCTTACTCCCTTGCTCCCCCTTGCGGGGGAGGCTGGGACTCGTAGAGGTGCGGAGCAGAGGGGGGTAGCGGGCGAAGCTCGCCCTGTCCCTCTCACGGTCAGCCCCCGCACAGCAAGAAGCGGCCCCCCCTCGGAAGGCCGCCCCTGCACGGACGTTCGGATTGAAAGTGGGAGGCTTATGCCCCGGCGGGTTGCTGGGGCCGCTTGCGCCGCGCCCGCCATTCCTCGATGTACACGACCATCGGGGCCACGATGTAGATCGAGGAGTAGGTGCCGACCAGGATGCCGACGAGCAGGATCAGCGCGAAGTCGCGCAGCACCGGGCCGCCGAGAATCAGCAGGCTGACGAGGGGCAGCATGGTGCACACCGAGGTCATCACCGTGCGCGAGAGCGTCTGGTTGATGGACGTGTTCACGATCTCGCGGTAGCTTGCCCCGCGCATCAGCCGCAGGTTCTCGCGGATGCGGTCGGAGATGATGATGGAGTCGTTGAGCGAGTAGCCGATCAATGTCAGCAGCGCCGCCACCGTCCCCACCGTGAACTCCAGCCCCAGCAGGCTGAAAAGGCCCATTGCGATCGCCACGTCGTGCAGCGCGGCGACCACGCTACCCAGCCCCATGGTGAAGTCGAAGCGGAAGCCCACATACACCAGAATCAGCCCCAGCCCCAGCAGGGCGGCCAGCGCCGTGTTGCGCGTGAGTTCCTGACCCACGGCGGGGCCGACCGTCTCGCGGGCCAGCACCTCGCCCTGCGGCAGTTCCCCGATGGCCGCGCTGAGCTGATCGGCCTCGGCGGCGGTGAGCTCGGGGACCTTCACGGTGTACTGCGACCGCTCGGCCACCGGGACCAACTCGCGCTGAATGGTCGAGTTCTGGGCGTTGACCTCGTCCAGCCCCGCCCCCGTCACGGCCCCGCGCACCTGCTCGGTGGTGACGTCCTGACTCGCCCGCACGGTCAGGGTGGTTCCGGAGGTGAAGTCCACCCCGTAGTTGAGCCCCCTGGTCGCCAGAATCAGCCCGCCGCCCAGCGCCAGCAGCACGCTGAAGGTGGTCACGAAGGGCGCGGCCTTCATGAACTGGATGTTCGTCTTGCCGATGCGGGTGGGCGCCGACATGTTGGGCTTGCGCTGCGCGAGCCACTGCATGAACCACTTGGCGAAGACCAGGTTCGAGAAGGTCGAGATGACCACGCCGATGATCAGGGTGACCGCGAAGCCCTTCACGGCGCCCGTCGAGTAGTTGTAGAGGGCTACCGCCGAGAGAATCTGCGCGGTGTTCACGTCGAGAATGGCGACCGTGGACTGCTCGTACCCGGCGCCGATGGCATTCCGGATGCCCTTGCCCCGGCGCATCTCCTCCTTGATGCGCTCGAACGACACCACGTTGCCGTCGACCGCGCCGCCGATGGTGAGCACCAGCCCGGCGATGCCCGGCAGGGTCAGCGTGACCCCGAAGCCGCCCAGCGCCCCCAGAATCACGACCGCCGAGAACAGCAGACCCAGGGCGCCCACCAGCCCGAACCAGAAGCCGTAGTACACGAACAGCATGGCGAACACCAGCGCGATGCCCACCGCCGAGGCGATGGCGCCGCTGCGAATCGCGTCCGCGCCCAGCGTCGGGCCGATGGCGCGTTCGGCCTCGGTCTTGATGGCGATGGGCAGGGCGCCCGACTGCAGCACCAGCGCGAGCTGACTGGCTTCCTCGGCGTCGAAGTCCCCGGTGATCTGCACGTCGCGGAACAGGGGCTGCTGGATGGTCGCCACCGACTGAATCTGGTCGTCGAGAACTACGGCCATCAGCTTGCCGACGTTCGGGGTGGTGAACTGCCCGAACGTCTTGGCGCCTTCTTCCGTGTTCTGGAAGGTCACGACCCAGCGCCCCGTGGTGGGGTCGGTCGTGGCCTGGGCGCTGTCGATCACCTCACCGGTCGCCAGCACCGGGCCGAGGTCTTCCAGGGTGTAGCCGCCCGTCGCGGGCCTCTGCTGCGCGAGCTGCGGGTCCGGCTGTGCCCCCTGCTCCACGATGCGGAACTCCAGCCGCGCCGTCTGCCCGATGATGTCCCGCGCCCGTTGCTGCACGGCGGGGGTCGCTCCCGGAATCTCGACGACCACGCGCTTGCCCCCCGCGACCGTGACGGTCGGTTCGGCCACGCCCAGCGCGTTGATGCGGTTTTCGATGACGGTCTTGACCCGGTCGAGTTCCTCGCGGGTGGCGTTGGGGTCTTCCGGCGCGAGTTCGATGCGCAGGCCGCCCTTGAGGTCGAGGCCCAGGGTCATGAACTGATAGTCGTCGTCCCAGAGGGTCCAGAGGTTCTTGGTGTGCTCCCAGGGGCGCCAGATGTACAGCAGGCCACCCAGCAGGGTCAGCACCAGCAGCAGCGCGGTCCAGGGATTGGGCTTGCTGGCCGTCGGCGCCGGGCGCCGGGGCGGGGGCCGCCGGTTGTTGCGGTTGGGGTTGGAATAGGTCACGGGAAAGCTCCTGGACGCGATAGGGACGGAGGGGCGAAGGCGGCCACCCTCCCCTCAGCCCCCGTCCGTCTGCCGCCTGCCCAGCAGCGCGAGGCTGGGGGGCTGGGCGGGCGCCGTCCAGACCGCCACCGGACCCGAGCGGCGCCGGGCCTGGGGCGGGGTCCACAGCGGCGCGGGGGGCGTCCCCGCAAGCAGGCCGGGCGACGCCGGGGCCGGGGCGGGCGCGGGCCGCAACTCGGGCAGGGCCGGGGCCACCGGAGCCGCCGCCACGCGCGGGCCAGAGGTGCCCTCCGCCGGGGCCGGGGCCTGCTGGCCCAGCAGCACCGCCAGGACCGAGAGCAGCGTGAGCAGCCCCGGCCACGCCCGCAGCCTCGCCGCCCACCCGGTCAGGGAAGGCAGGCTGGGAGGGGATTCGGGGGACTGGGACATGGCAGGTGGGAAGCGCGGACAGCCCGCGCAGTGCCCCGGAGGATAGCAAAGGCTTGCTCAAGGAATGGGGCGCCGAGGGGACTGGACACGGCCGACTCCGGTGCTGCGGGCAAGAGGACGCGTGGCCCACCGGACCGCCGTCTGCTCCTCTAGCCCCCACTTAACCGTCTCCGGTCACCCTGTTCCCGTCCCGGCGAAGGTCGCCGGGCGAGTTCCCCCCGCAGGAGTGACCCATGCGCAAGCTCAACCGTCAGACCCTCTTCGCCCTCGCCGCCGTGCCGCTCACCGCTGGCCTGGTGCTCGCGGCGAGCGGCACCACGTCCCAGGCCCCCTCGACCCAGGCGCCCTCCACCCAGACCCCCCAGCAGGTGCAGCCCGCCCAGCCGGGGACCAGCCAGACCCAGCCGTCCCAGAACCAGGCCACGGGCACCAACTACGCCGACGTGTTCCTCCAGAAGCTCGCCGCCGCGCTGGGTGTGAGCGTGGAGCGCCTGAAGGCCGCGGCGCTCTCGGCGGGAAGCGCCACCGTGGATCAGGCGGTGGGGGCGGGCGACCTCTCCGCCGAGCAGGCTGCCCGGATCAAGGAGCGGATGCAGAACGACCCGCTGCGCTTCGGCTTCGGCCGGGGCGGATTCGGGCGCGGCGACCACGACCACGACCACGGCGAGCGTGGAGGTGGGCGCGGCTTCGGCCACCACGGCGACCGGGGCGCCTTCGGCTCCGGCGAGAGGGACCAGGGCAGCGCCCCCGCGCCGGACGACACGGGCGCGACCGGCATGGGCACCTGAGCCGGTCGGCCGTCCAGCCCTTGACCACACCGGGAGGGCGCCGATTCGGCCCCTCCTTTCCCGGCCACCGCCCTGCTTGTTTTTCTCGGATTAACCGTTGAGAGTTCTGTTCTGCCGGACTCCGTAGACCCGTCTCTGCCCCATCTGCGGCCCGCCGGGCAGGGCGCATCGGTCACACTGACCCATGACCTCGCCGCCCCTTCCGGCTGCTCCCGCCGCCCTGCCGTCGCCGCGCTGGTCCGCGTGGCGGCGGTTCGTACTGCACGCGGGCACGCTCTACCTCGCGCTGTATTTCCTGATCGGCGGGCAGCCGCTGCTGGGAACGGGCTTCGAGGCGCAGCGGGTCGCGGCGGCGGACGGGCTGCACCGCCTGCTGTTCGGACGCCCCCTGCCGCCCTACACGATGACCGGAAGCGGTGACACGGCCTTCGACTGGACGTTCGCGCTGCTGGTGCTGGGCGTGTCCTTGCTCGGCGGCCTGGTCTGGACGCTGGCGAGTCGGCGTGACCCGTCGCCCGCGTATCTGCGCCGCCTGGGGGACGGGCTGCGGGTGGTGCTGGCCCTCTGGCTCACCGTGTACGGCCTGTCCAAGTTCGGCTTCGGACAGTTCGGGCTGCTGCACCCCGGCCAGCTCCTCACCACCTACGGCGAGTCCAGCCCGATGGGGCTGCTGTGGCGCTTCATGGCGGCCAGCCCCGGCTACCAGTACGTCGCGGGCGTGGCCGAACTGCTGCCCGCCCTGCTGCTGCTGCACCGCCGCACCGTGACCCTGGGGGCGCTGATCGCCGCCGTCACGATGACCAATGTGCTGGCACTGAACCTCTTCTACGACGTGCCCGTCAAGCTGTTCAGCGCCCACCTGCTGCTCGCCGCGCTCGTCCTGCTTGCGCTGGATGGGGGGCGGTTGTGGGCTTTCGTCACGGGCCGCAGCTTCGCCGCCCGGCCCGCCGCCTCGTCCTCCCGCTGGGAAGCCCCGACGGCCTGGGTCGTGACGGCGTTGCTTCTCGGCGGCGCGGTCGCCAGCACCCTGAGTGGGCTTCCCAAGCTTGAGACAGCGCGGCAGGAGGCGGCGCAGCAGGGCGAGCTGCTCCGCACGCGGGGCTTTCACTGGGTCAACGAGCAGCCCTTCAACCGTTGAGGCAATTGATAGAGGGACAAAGACCCCTCACCCAACCCTCTCCCCAGAGGAGAGGGCTTTTTTCCCCTCTACCCAGGGGAGAGGGGCCTCGCGCAGCGAGGGGGTGAGGGGGTTCTTCCCCAGTCACCGCTGAGCGCGACAACAACGGAAAGGAGCGGCCCCCCCACCGGGAAACCGCCCCTCTCTCTATGCTGCTGAGCGCTGGTTTACGCCTGCTCGACTTCCACCATCTCGCTGGCCTCGATGATGTCGCCGATTTCCACGCCGTCCCAGTCGAGGTTGATCCCGCACTCGTAGCCGGTCTGCACCTCGCGCACGTCGTCCTTGAAGCGCTTGAGGCCCACCAGGGTTCCCTCGTAGACGACCTGCTTGCCGCGCGTGACCTTGGCCTTGGCGTTGCGGCGCAGCATCCCGTCGGTCACGTAGGACCCGGCGATGTTGCCGCTCTTGGGGTGCCGGATGACCATGCGGACCTCGGCGCGGCCCAGGTAGCGCTCCTCGAAGACAGGATCGAGGTTGCCCTTGATCAGGCGGTCGACCTCGTCGATCAGTTCGTAGATGATCCGGAAGGACTTGATCTCGACGCCCTTGGACTCGGCCACCTTCTTCACGCCGCCCGAGGGCGTCACGCTGAAGCACAGGATGGTCGCCTCGGCGGTCGAGGCGAGGAGCACGTCGCCCTCGGTGGGCGCCCCGATTCCGGCAAGCATCACGTTGAGCTTGACGTCCTCGCTCTCCTTGCGGGCGAGGATGCCCTGAATCGCCTCGACGCTGCCCTGGGTGTCGGCCCGCAGAATCAGGTTGACGGTGCGCGTCTCCCCGAGTTCGCCCATCATCTCTTCCAGGGTCAGGCGGCGGCGCTCGCGGGCGTTTTCCGCGTCACGGCGGTCGCTGGCCCGCCCCGCGATGACCTCACGGGCGGCGTGCTCGTTCTTCGCGCTCAGGACCGTCTCGCCGCTGGCCGGGGCCTCGGAGAAGCCCAGGATCTGCACGGGGGTGCTGGGTCCGGCCTCCTTGATGCGGCCCCCATTGGAGTCCGTCATCGCCTTGATCTTGCCGTAGCCCTCGCCCACGACCAGGAAGTCCCCGACGTGCAGGGTGCCCTGCTGCACCATCACGGTGGCGAGCACGCCCGCCTGACGGTCCACCCGGCTCTCGATGATCACGCCCGAGAAGGGGGCTTTGGGGTCGGCCCGCAGGTCCTCGAGTTCAGCGGTCAGCGAGATGTACTCCAGCAGGTCCTCGACGCCCTCACCCGTCTTGGCGCTCACCGGCACGACCACGAGGTCACCGCCGTACTCCTCCGGCACGAGGTTGAGCTGGGTGAGGTCGGTCTTGACCCGCTCGGGGTCGGCCTGCGGCAGGTCCACCTTGTTGATCGCCACGATCATCGGGACCTTGGCGGCCTGCGCGTGCGCGATGGCCTCGCGGGTCTGGGGCATCAGCGAGTCGTCGGCGGCGATCACGATGATGGCGATGTCCGCGACGTTCGCCCCGCGTGCCCGGATGGTCGTGAACGCCTCGTGGCCGGGCGTGTCGATAAAGACGATGCGGCCCTTGCTGGTCTGCGCCTCGAACGCACCGACGTGCTGGGTGATGCCGCCCGCTTCCTTGGCCGCGACCTTGGTCTTGCGGATGTAGTCCAGCAGGCTGGTCTTGCCGTGGTCGACGTGGCCCATGATCGTGACCACCGGGGCGCGGTGGGGCACCTCGGGGGCGGCGGGGGCCGCTTCGGGCTCGCGCTCGGCGGTGGCCGTGGCGCTGGGGGCCGGAGCCGCGCTGCCTTGCTTGGCCGCCTCGCTGGCCTCGGCTTGTGCCGTCCGGGGCGTGGTCGCCTCGGCGGGGGCGTCCGGGGTGGGTTCGGCGGTGGACGCCGCGCCGCCCTGGGCTTCTTCCTCCAGAATCTGCTTGATCAGCTCGACGGTGTCCTCCTCGATGGTGCTGCTCACGCTCTTGTACGACACGCCGAGGCCGTCGAGGATCTCCAGCATCTTGTGGTTGTCCACGCCCAGATCCTTGGCGAGGGAATAGATACGAACTTTCGACATGCTCACCTCCGGTGAGGCCTGCGCCGTGGCAGGCAGGGGGTTCAGGTTGTCATGGCTGGTCTTGGGTCGGGGAGGCCGGGGCCGCGTGCAGCGCCGCACTCACCGCCGGGGCGTCTCCCCGGAAGGTCCGGCGCAGCCGCTTCTCGGCCCAGCACCCCGGCGAGTCGGCGCACAGGTAGGCGCCGCGTCCGGTGCGCCCCTTCTGCCCTCCAGGGGCCACCTGCCACCCGCCCGCCGGGTCCCGACTCACGCGCAGCAGCTCGGCCTGGGGCCGCTTGGTGCGGCAGGCCACGCAGGTGCGCTCGGGAACGTGGGCGGTGGGGGAGGGGGCGGTCATCCGGGGGTCACTCCTGGGCGTCGTCCGGGCTGGCGGTCGCCACCGACTTGCTGTCCTTGAACAGCGCGTCGAAGGCCGAAGTGGCGCCCGCACGGCTGCCCGCGCCCGACTGCTCCTCTTGCATCGCCTGCTGCATGGCTGCGTCGAGGTCGGAGATGGCCGCCGTCTCACGCAGGTCGATCTTATGCTGCGTCAGCTTGGCCGCGAGGCGCACGTTCTGGCCGCCCTTGCCGATGGCGAGCGAGAGCTGGTCGGGCATCACGGTGACGGTGGCCTCGTTCTCCTCGATCTCGATGGGGCCGACCTTGGCGGGCGAGAGCGCGTTGCGGATGAACTCGCGGGCGCTCTGGTCCCAGAGGATCACGTCCACCCGCTCGCGGCCGAGTTCGCCGGTCACGGCCTGGATGCGGTTGCCACGGTGGCCGATGCAGGCGCCGATGGGGTCCACGTTGGGGTTGTGCGAGAACACCGCCACCTTGGAGCGTTGCCCCGCCTCCCGCGCGATGGCCTTGATCTCCACGATGCCGTTGGCGACCTCGGGGATTTCCTGGCGCAGCAGGTACTCCAGCAGGTGCTCGTCGGCCCGCGACGCCAGGATGGTCGGCCCCTTGGGGGTCTTGCGGACCTCCTTGAGGTAGATCTTGACGCGGTTGCCGGGGGTGAGCTTCTCGCCGGGAATCTGCTCGCGGGGGGGCAGGATGGCCTCGCCCGCGCCGAGTTCGACAAACCAGTTGCCCTTGTTGTCGCTGCGGACCACCTGCGCGGTGAGCACCTGGCCCTCGCGGTCCTTGTACTCGTTGTAGACCACGTTGCGCTCGGTCTCGCGCATCTTCTGGGTCAGGGTCTGCTTGGCGGCTTGGAGGGCGATGCGCGAGAACTTCTCGCGGTCGACCGGGAACTCCATCTCCATGCCGACCTCGACGCCGGGGTCGAGTTCGAGCGCGTCCGCGAGGCTGATCTGGAGGTTCTCGTCCTCGACCTTTTCCACGACCTCGCGCACGACGAGCACTTCGAGTTCGCCGCTCACGGGGTCGAGGTGCACTTCGACCCGGCGGTCGGGTTCCACGTTGCGGACGTAGGCCTGCGCGAGCGACTGCTCGAAGGCCTCGATGAGTTGCATCTCGTTGATGTTGCGTTGCTGCGCGACTTCACGCAGCGCGTCGGCGAAATTGAATTCGGGCTGGGTCATCCCAAGTCCTCCTCTTGATTGTTAACGGTGCCGGTCGGGGAACTCGGCGAGGTTGCCCTGAAAGCTCCCCACCGTGAGCGTCACGTCCTCGCCCGAGACGTCGAAGGTGACCTGCTCGCCCTCGACGCCCTTGATGGGGGCGGTAAAGGAGTGCTCGCCGTTTCGCACGCGGGCCTTGAGGCCCACCATGCGCTCGAAGTGCCGGGCGCGGGTCAGCGGCCGCTTGGCCCCCGGCGACTCGAGTTCGAGGCGGTACTCGCCCGAGATGGGGTCGGCGCGGTCGAATTCGGCCCCGACGGCCCGGCTGGCCTGCTCCAGATTCTCGACCGTGACCGGCTGCTCGTCGAGGCGGTCCATGCGGATCACCACGATGGGCCGCCGCCCCGGATTTTGCACCTGCACGTCCAGCACCTCGTACCCCAGTGGGCGCAGGACGCCGTCCGCGAGGCGGTGGAGCTGGTCTGAATTGTTGTTCACGCTACTATTCATATTGTAGGCCCCTCTGTGCCGGGGCCGGTCACCACCCCCTCCACGAAAAAAGGTGGGTGCAGAACCCACCTCGCTTTCGAGGATTTCTGAGGCCCAGTATACCGCAAGTGTGCCGGGGGGCCTGAGCGGGGTCACAAAGGGAGTCAGTTCGCCGGAGTATCGCTCCCCAGCCGCACCGTCACGTCCGCCCCGGCTACCCCCGGCTCGGCGGTGACCTGCCCGAAGCCCACGTCGCGCTGCACGGCGGCAGCCCCCTCGCCACTGAGGGTGGTGGGACCTTCCCCGCGTGGACCGTTGGCGATGGTCACGTCGGCGTAGCCCAGCCCGCGCAGCCGCGCCTGCATCCGGGCGGCGCTGCCGTCGGGAGCGCCCACGTTGAGCACCGCCACCGAGAGCGAGCGCGGGTCGTTCGGGTCGCGGAAGTGCTCGCGCACGAGGTCGGCCAGCGCCGCCCGGTCCGCGATCCAGGTGCCGCCCGCCCCGTAGTCGCCGGGAACCGTGTGGCTCTGCACGCGGGGGCCGCGCAGCGCTGCCCCCAACAGCGCCCCCACCTCGCCGCGCGACAGGTCCGAGCGGGTGTGCTCGTTCAGGGCGCCGACCATACGCGGCAGCCGCCACCAGTTCAGTGGGCTACGGGTCTGGGCGATCAGCGCCGTGAGAAAAGCCTGCTGCCGCGCCACCCGCCCGATGTCCCCGAGGTTGTCCTTGCGGAAGCGCAGGAAGCCTTCGGCCTGCTCGCCGCTGAGGCGTTGGCGCCCCGGATACAGGTTGATGTGGAGCTTTCCGGCATTGTCGTCATACTTCATGCGTTGCGGCACGTCCACCGTGACGCCGCCCGCCGCGTCGGTCAGCGCCCGCACCGCTCCCAGCGAGAGCAGCACGTGCGCGTCCACCCGCACCCCGGTCAGCTCCTGCACGGTCGCCGCGAGCACCTCCGGCCCGCCGTGGCGGTTGGCGGCGTTGATCTTGCTCAGGCCCCAGCCGGGCACGTTCACCCAGGTGTCGCGCGGAATGCTCAGCAGGTCGGTCTGCCCGTCCGGGTGCACCTGCGCGAGCACGATGGTGTCGGTGCGCCCCAGGAAGTCCTCGGGCTTGGGGGGATACGGCCACACCCCCGCCGAGTCGTCGTATTCCACGTCCACCCCGGCGAGCAGGATGTTCAGCGGACCGTCGGCGGCGCGGGGCAGGGCGCCGTAGCGGGACAGGGCGGGCGCGGCGGGGGCCGCGAGGGCGACGAGGCCCGCCAGCACGACGAGCAGGGAGAGGAGGGTGCGGCGCACGCGGCGAGTGTAGCGGGAGCAAGGATGAGGCACAATCGCGGCTGCATTCGGCAGGGATTAGTTTGGCTGTGCCCTGTGCTGGCGCCGTCCACCGAGTCCCACCACCATCTGACGGCGACCTGAAGCCGTTGTCAGAACAAAACTGGTCATCCTGAAAGGTTTTGTAGGCGAGATCAAGGGACGCCAGGCTCAAGCTTCAAACGACAGATTCTTCCGCTCTGGCATGCCAGGCCAGCTCCTCCGGCTCACAAACGGCGGGTACGACGGATTCCGGTCCGGCAGTTCCCCTCCGCTGGGTGCTGGCCGAAGCCACGCGACCTGGAGCAGCTTTACTCGCTCCCCACCCCTGCGCTCAGCCAGCCGGGCAGCTCGGCGGGGGGGGACTGGGACCAGAAAAAGGCGAACTCGCGGGCGTAGCCCTGGGCAGCGGCGGGCGCGGTGGTGGCGAGGGTGTACTCGTTCAGGCCGCGCGGCGCCCACGAGGAGTAGTGCAGGTTCTGGCTGCCCACCGTGAGCATCTGCCCGTCGACCAGCATGGTCTTGGCGTGGAGGGCGCCGGGGTACCAGCGGGCCTCGAAGCGCTCCGAGAGGCCCCGTGCGGCGAGTTCGCCCCGCAGCACCGCCAGCCCGATGTGGTTTTCCAGGCCCAGAAAACCCTCCTCGCGGACGATGGCCCGGATGGTCACGCCGCGTTCGGCGGCCCGGACGAGCGCCCGCATCCACGGCAGGGCGTCCGCCCCGAAGGTGCACAGGCGCGGGTTGAGCAGCGCGAGGGTGCAGCGCAGGGTCATGCTGAAGTTGACGTGCATCAGGTCGATGCGGTCGCGGGAGGCGTCCAGCAGGCTGATCAGCGCCGCGTCGGCCATCTGGAAGCCCTCGCGGCGGTACAGGCCGAACACGCGCTCGCCCCCCGCGCGTTGCAGGGGGAAGCTGGCCGTGCCCTGCGGGTGTTCGGGCACGGCCAGCTCGCCCGCCTGGCAGGCGCTGCGGACAGTCTGCGCCGTGACCCCAGGGGCGCAGTTCAGCACCCGGCTGCGTGCCCACAGGTCGTCAAAGACCGTGACACCGTCGCGGGCGACCGGCCCCCGCACCCGCAGGCCGAGGTCGCGCATGTCGCCGCCGTGCCCGCCCGCCCTGCGCGAGGGCAGGTGTACCGGGGCCGCGTTGAAACCCATCGCCGTGAGGTCGGTGCCGTCCGTCACCAGCAGCTTGGCGTGGCTGTGGGGAAAGGTGCCCGTGAAGTTGGCCACCTCCACCCGCCAGCCCCGCTCCGGGTCGGCCAGGGGAACGCCCGCCGCCAGCAGGTCGCGCAGCGCCGCGTACACCTGCAGCCCCCAGGTCAGGTTGGCGACGGCCGGATAGTTGCCCAGCGCGACGCGCACCGTCACGCCGTCCGGGTAGGCGGCGGGGTTCGCCTGCACCTGCCGGTAGAGCCGCGCCACACCTCCGGCCAGCACCGCGCCCGGCCCGCGTCCAGGGTCGTCCTCCCACTCCATCACGGCGTACAGCACCTCGCGCCTGGCCCCCGCGATCTGGTCGGCCAGGCCGTCAAATCCTCCATGCGGCGTGGGGGGCTGGCCGCTGAAGGCCGGGAGGGGACCGGGCGTATGCAGAAAGCCCAGGAAGGCGTTGCCGCAGGAGAGGTCGGGCCGCCCGTCCCGCGTGGTCACGCGCCAGAGGGCGACCTCCAGCGGGTCCGTCGGCGGGGCGCAGTCCACCCCGGCGGTTCTGGGCACGGCGAGGGGGGTGGGGGCGGCGGGGCGCGACTGCACGAAGCTCACGGCCTGCTGGGTCACGCCCCACCCGCCCAGCAGTGTCAGGCCCAGCGCGGCCAGCGTCAGCTTGACCTGCTCCCCCCCCGCCCCGTCGCGCTCCGGATGGGCCGCCGCCGCGTCGATGCTGAACGCCACCGTCAGGTCGCCCACCACCTGCAGGGTGACCAGGAAGGCGGCCAGCAGGCCCAGCAGGGCCCAGCCCCCGCCCGCCAGCAGGTTGGGCACGCCCGCCCAGCCGATCACCGCCCCCCCCAGCAGCCCGACCGCGCCAAAGCCCAGCAGGCCGCCCAGCGCGGGCCGCCAAGCGAGCCCCGCCCGCACCGTGAGCAGGCCCAGCACCCCGCCGGAGATCAGTCCGTACAGGGCGCAGGCCAGCGCGACCGGCAGGGCCAGGTGGGCGCCGCCCAGTGCGTCTTCGAGCAGCCCCTCCTGGGAGACGCTCGCCAGACCCAGCACCGTGCCCAGGGGCACGAGCAGCAGGCCCGCCGTCGCCCCCGAAGCCACGCCCGCCCGCAGCCGCGCCTGCCCCCGCGACAGCCCCAGCCTTCCCAGCGGGAGTGCCCGCGCCGAGAGCGCTCCTGTCAGCCCGAAAGCCAGCGTCACGCTCAGCAGCGCCCCCAGCCCGCCTACCAGCGCCCGCACCAGCGGCTGCCCCGGCGGCACCAGCGCGAGCACCACGCTCAGCACCCCGCGGGCCAGCAGCGCCCCCAGCGCCAGGCCCGCCAGCGTGGCCAGGGCCAGCCGCCCGACTTGAAAGGAAGTGGGCGGACGGGGCAGCAGGCGCATGGGAATTCAGGATAGGGGAGAGGCCGCGCCCTACCGCCGCGCCTCCACCCCCAGCCGCGCCGCCCCCAGTCCGCCGTAGCCCACCTCGTCGGCGGGGGGATGGGTCAGTCCGGCCCGCGCGTCGCGCAGCAGGCGCTCGAGCCCCAGCGTGGGCAGCAGCGCCGCCCCGCCCGCCGTCCGCACCGCGAGGTCGCCAGCGGCCACGGCCGCGTTCGTCGCGTGGACCTTGGCCGCGCCCAGGAGGGGCACCGCTTCCGGCCCCGGCGCGGCGTCCCAGGCCCGCGCCGCTTCCGTGAGCAGGGCGCGCGAGGCCGTCAGCTCCGCCGCCATCCGGCCCACCGTCTCCTGCACGCGGGGCAGGGTGGCGATGGGTGCCCCCAGCGCGGTCGGCACCCGTTCCCGTGCATAGGCCGTCAGCGTCTCCAGCGCCGCGAAACCCACCCCCAGGTAGGTCGCGGCAAGGGCTGTCCAGAACCACGCGCTGCTCGCGGGGTGGGTCGGGGTCGGCGGGGCCACGTGCTCGGCGGCCACCCACACTCCGTCAAAAGTCACGTCATGGCTCCCACTTCCGCGCAGGGCGAGCGCCCCCACCCAGGTCGGCTCCACGGCCACGCCGGGAGCGTCCATCGGCACCAACAACCGGGCGACCTCCCCGGCGGGGGTGGCCGCGCTCACGACCGCCAGCCCCAGCCCCCGCGCTCCGGTGGCCCAGGTCTTGCGCCCGGTGACCCGCCAGCCGTCCCCGTCCGGCACCGCCGCCGTGCGCGGCAGGCCCCCCCGAGACGGGCTGCCCAGTTCCGGCTCACTCGCCAGCGCGTTCACCAGCCGCCCCTCTACGCTCGCCCCCGCCAGCGCCGTCAGCATCGGTTCGGGCAGGGTTCGCCCCTGAAAGGCCGCTCCCACCACATGCGTGTGCATCGCCAGCACCAGCGCGAGCGCGGCGCCCGCCTCGCCCAGCCGCCGCTGCGCCTCGGCGTACTGCTCCAGGGTGGCCCCCAGCCCCCCGGCCTCACGCGGCAGGGTCAGCCGGGTGTAGCCGCTTGCCCGCAGCGCCGCCCCCGCCTCCGGGGTCACGTCCCCGGCCGCCTCGCAGGCGTCGGCGTGAGCACGGATGGCCGCCTCTGCCCGCGCGGTGACGGCTTCGAGGTCGGCGGGAAGGGCAGTGGTGGGCAACATGGCCCGCAGGGTAGGGCATCGCCGTTTCCCAGATGCCCCCTCGTCAGTTCGTGCAAAACAGAATACAATGGTTGAACTATGCCCCAATCCCCCCGCGACGCGGCCCGCGCCGACATCCTGTCCCGCTTCCTGCCGAGCGTGGACCGCGACGTGAGCGGTCTGGCGGCGGCCCACTGCGAGGAACGTCGCCTGACCGCTCCCGGCGGCTTTCCCGCCACCACCCTCTGTCTGGGCAGTCACGTGGCCGTGACCCGGCTGATCTGGGAAACCTTCGCGCCTGGCTGGGACGACGTGGTGTACGTCTACGACGGCACGCGCGGCGAGCAGACCCGCTACCTGGGGGCCAAACTGCACCTCACGGTCGCTCTGGCGGTGTCCGGGGACGAGCCCACGCCGGGCGTGCAGGCCGCGCTGGAGGCGGCGCGGCGGGCACTGTCCGAGTTGTGGCGGGTGTGGGCGGGCTACCAGGCGACCACGACCGACGCCCTCTCGCTGGCCGTGACCGAGTTCGAGGACGTGCGCTAGCCCCGCGTCCTCGCCGCGCTACCCTGGGGCACTCCAATTTCCGAGGTGCCTCCCATGTCCCAGCCCATCCTCCCCAACACCTTCCGTGCCCTGCGGGCCGTCAAGGACGACGCGGGCGTCCGCGCCGAGTTCCAGACCCTCACCCCCGACGACCTGCCCCCCGGCGATACGGTGGTCCGGGTCACCCACTCCAGCCTCAACTACAAGGATGGGCTGGCGGTGGCTGGTCGCCCCGGCGTCCTGAAGGCCTATCCCATGACCCCCGGCATCGACCTGGCGGGCGAGGTCGTCTCCGACGAGACGGGCACCTACGTCCCCGGTCAGGGCGTGCTTCTGACCGGCTGGGGAATCGGTGAACGGCAGGACGGCGGCTACGCCGAATACGCCCGCGTCCGCTCCGAGTGGCTGGTGCCGCTGCCCCCCGGCACGGACGCCCACTGGGCCATGAGCGTGGGCACGGCGGGCTTCACGGCGATGCTGGCGGTGATGGCGCTGGAGGAGCATGGGGTCACCCCCGACCGGGGCGAGGTGCTTGTCACGGGGGCGGCGGGGGGCGTGGGCAGCACGGCAGTCACGCTCCTCGCGGCGGCGGGCTTCACGGTGACGGCCAGCACCGGGCGCGTGCAGGAGGAGGGCTATCTGCGCTCGCTGGGTGCGGCGAACGTCATCGGCCGTGACGAGGTGCCCGCGCTGAAGCGCCCCCTGGAAAAGGAACGTTGGGCCGGGGTCGTGGACTCGGTGGGCGGCGAGACGCTCGCGGGGGCCATCGCGGCCACGCGGACCCACGGGGCGGTCGCGGCCTGCGGGCTGGCGGGGGGCAGCGGCCTGTCCACGACCGTCTTCCCCTTCATTCTGCGCGGGGTGGCCCTCCTGGGCATCGACTCGGTGACCTGCCCCATGCCGAGGCGCCAGGCGGCCTGGGAGCGGCTGGCCCGTGACCTCCCCGCCGCCAGACTCGCGGACGTGACCCAGGTGCGGTCCCTCTCGGACGTCCCCGCCCTGGCCGAGCGGATTCTGGCCGGGCAGGTGCGCGGGCGAACGGTGATTGCGGTCACCCAGCAGAAGATCGGATGAGGTGGGGTGCGACGTGCCTCTCTGTGTCCGCCGGGATGTACTAGGCTGGGGTCCATGAGACAACTCGGTGCGCTGGCGGCCCTCTCCCTTCTGCTCGCCTCCTGCGGGAGCGGCCCCGAGCGCGTGCCGGACAACGCACCCCCCGAAACCACGGTCTCGGGCCGCATCCAGACCTGGCAGAGCGGCAGCACAGGAACGGTGACCCTGGCTGGGACAGTGCCCCTGGTGCCGCTGGCGAGTGCCCCGGTGGATACAACGGGCAAGTTCGCCCTCACGGTGCCCACCGGGGCGCTCGTGGACGCCCAGACCCGCTCCATCCCCGAGACGCTGGAACAGGGCCTCTCCGACCTGAACTGCACGTCTGACGGGCTGACGGTGGGCGATCCGGCGGCCCGTGGGCTCCTGTTCTTCACCCTGCGGGCCGAGGGGGGCGGGGCGGGGGCGCGGGAGGTGGTGGCCGCGAGCGTGACCAAGGGACTGATCTCCCGGACCATCGACGCCCGCGCGTGGCTGTACGTGGACCGGGCGACCACCCTGGGGGGTAAGGTGAATTGCCGCCTCGAGGGCTTTGACGTGCCTGTCACGCTGGACGTGAGCGCTGTCACAGGCTGGAACATGCTGAGTCTCTCCGTGACGGCCGGGGTGGGCTTCGGCGGCTTCGGCGTGACGGGCAAGGTAAGCCGCACACTGACCGACCTGAACACCTGGCTTACCCTCGACGAAGTGGGGCAGGCCCTGAGGTAAGAACCCCCGCGCCCACGGGTCCGGCGCGGCCAGTCCGCTGGATGCCCGGCGAGCTCCCTCCTCCCGCGCTGCGCCGCTCGCTGCGGAACAGGACGCGGGCGGCAAGTCTGGGCGCGGCGTGCGGATATGGCAGGGGCGAGCCCGGGGGGACGGTCCTGGTTCATGCTCTACCCTCTCCCCATGCCCGACTTTCCCGCGCCCACCGTGGGCCGTTTCGCCCCCAGCCCCACGGGCGCGATGCACCTGGGCAACGCGCGGACAGCCCTGCTCGCGTGGCTGCACTCGCGGGCGCTGGGCGGGCGGCACCTGCTGAGGTTCGAGGACCTCGACACCGGGCGGGTGCGGCCCTGGGCCTTCGGCGTGACCCGGCGCGACCTGGAGTGGCTGGGCCTGGACTGGGACGCCGAATACGTGCAGTCGCAGCGGCTGGACGTGTATGCCGACGCCCTGGCCCGGCTCACGGCGGCGGGGGAGACGTATCCCTGCACCTGCACCCGCCGCGAGATCGCTCAGGCCATTCAGGAGAGCGCGGGAGCGCCGCACGGCACGGAGCCGGTCTATCCGGGCCTCTGCCGCACGCATCCCCCCGATCCGGGTCGCCCCGCCGCCCGGCGCTGGCGTGTTCCCGACCAGACGGTGTGCGTGCGAGACGCCTTCACCGGGGAAACGCTGTGCCAGCACCTTCCCACCGAGGTGGGCGACTTCGTGCTGCGGCGCAATGACGGCGTGTATGCCTATCACCTCGCCGTGGTGGTGGACGACGCGGCGACCGGCGTGACGGACGTGGTGCGCGGGCTGGACCTGTGGACGGCGACGCCCCGGCAGGTCGCCTTGCAGAGGGCGCTGGGCTTCCTCACGCCCAGATACCTCCACGTCCCGCTGATGACCGACTTCCGGGGCGAGCGCCTCGCCAAGCGGGGTGGAGCGCCCCCGGTGCAGGCCCTGCGCGAGGAGGGAGAGGAGGCCGGACGGGTCCTCGCCACGCTGGCCCGTTCGCTGGGCTGGGAGGTGCCAGAGACGGTGACGGCGCGGGAACTCCTCCCCCTCTGGCGGCGAACTCTGGAGGAGGCTGGATGGTCGCTTTCCTCACAAAGTTAGACCGGTTGTCTAAGTTTCCCGAACTGTCGTGGGTCGGAGCGGACTACCCTGGGCATCATGTCCATGTTTCTCCCGGCCTACCCGCAGCCTGACGCGCGGGGCCGCTTCGGGCGCTTCGGCGGGCGGTACGTCCCCGAGACGCTGATTCCGGCCCTGGACGAACTGGAGGAGGCCTACCTCGACGCCAAGCGGGACCCCGAGTTCCTGAACGAGCTGGAGCGGCTGCTGCGCGAGTTCGTGGGCCGCCCCAGTCCGCTGTACCTCGCCCAGCGCCTGACCGAGCACGCGGGCGGCGCGAAGATTTACCTCAAGCGCGAGGACCTCAACCACACGGGCGCCCACAAGATCAACAACTGCCTCGCGCAGGCCCTCCTCGCCGTGCGGATGGGCAAGCGGCGGGTCATCGCGGAGACGGGCGCCGGGCAGCACGGGGTCGCCTCCGCCACCGCCGCCGCGCTGCTGGGCCTGGAGTGCATCGTGTATATGGGCGCGGAGGACATCCGCCGCCAGGCCCTGAACGTCTTCCGGATGAAGTTGCTGGGCGCCGAGGTCCGCGAGGTCACCTCCGGCACTGCCACCCTCAAGGACGCCACCAACGAGGCGATCCGCGACTGGGTGACGAACGTGCGCGACACCTTCTACATCCTGGGCAGCGTGGTGGGGCCGCACCCGTACCCGGCGATGGTGCGCGACTTTCAGGCCGTGATCGGGGAGGAGGTCAAGGTGCAGTTGGAAGCGGTCGAGGGCCGCCCCGCTCCCGACGCCGTCGTCGCCTGCGTGGGCGGCGGGTCCAACGCCATCGGCATCTTCGCCCCTTATGCCTATCTGCCGGAAGAGGAGCGCCCCCGCCTGATCGGCACCGAGGCCGCCGGGGAGGGCGTGGAGAGCGGCAAGCACGCCGCTTCCGTCGCGGGGGGGCGCATCGGCGTGCTGCACGGTTCGATGATGTACCTCCTCAACGACGACGAGGGCCAGATCGTCGCGGCCCACTCGGTCAGCGCGGGGCTGGATTACCCCGGCATCGGGCCGGAGCACTGCCATTACTCGGAAACCGGGGTGGCCGAATACGTCCCCGTCACCGACGCGCAGGCGCTCGAAGCCCTGCAACTCCTCACCCGGCTGGAGGGCATCATCCCCGCGCTGGAAAGTGCCCACGCGATCTATCACGCGGTGCAGCTTGCCCCCGAGCTGGGACCGGACGGGATCATCGTGGTCAACCTCTCCGGGCGCGGCGACAAGGACGTGGCCGAGGTGATGCGCCTGCTGGAACAGGAGCGGGACGCGGGCCTGCTGGACAGGGACCCCGAGCAACTCATCGCGGAGGTGCTGGCATGACCGCCACGTTGACGAGGGGCGCCGAGCGCCTCCACGCCGCCTTTGCTGGCGCGAAGGCCGAGAACCGCGCCGCCTTTATCCCCTTCATGACGGGCGGATTTCCCAGCGCCGCCGGGTTCCCGGCGGTGGCCGACGCGCTGCTCGCGCACGCGGACATCCTCGAAGTCGGAATTCCCTACTCCGATCCCCTGGGGGACGGCCCCACCATCCAGCGGGCCTCCGAGCAGGCGCTCGCGGGCGGCACGAGCACCCGGCGCACGCTGGCGCTCATCCGTGACCTGCGGGCGCGGCACGGCACGCCCATCGTCGTGATGACCTACGTGAACCCCATCTACGCGGTCGGCCCGCGCGAGTTCATGCGGCTCGCGCAGGAGGCGGGGGTGGACGGCCTGATTCTCCCCGACCTCCCGCCCGATCAGGACCTCGAAATCGCGGACCTCGCTGCCGAGCACGGGCTGGCGGTCACTTTCCTGATTGCGCCGACGAGCACGCCCGAGCGGGTGAAGCTGGTGGCGGAGGCGTGCACGGGCTTCCTGTACGCGGTGTCCGTTACCGGGGTCACCGGGACGCGGGAGGGGTCGGCGCTGTCTGAGGTGCCCGCAATGCTGGTCCTGGCCCGGCAGCACGCACGGGTGCCCGTCGCGGTGGGCTTCGGCGTCAAGGACGCGGCGACCGCCCGGCAGGTCGCCTCAGTCGCGGACGGGGTGGTGGTGGGCAGCGCTTTCATCCATGCGGTGCGGGACGGGCAGGACGTGGGGGCGCTCGCGGCCGAGATCGCGGCGGGGTGCGGGCGGTAGTCCCGATATTCCTGGCTGCGCCCCCCCGGCACCGTGCCAGGGGGGGCGCACTTTTTGCCGCCCATGTCGGTTTTTTGTCAGACAGCAGCGAGAGGGGGTCGTTACCCTGGGGACGATGCGTCTGGCCCCCCTCCTCCTTCTGCCCCAGCTTCCGGTGTGGATCTTGCTGGCGGTGGCGGGCGTGCAGCTCTCGGCGGCGGTGGATGCCCGCACGCAGGCCACGGCGGAAGCGGCACACTCGCGCGAGCAACTGTCCCGGATGGAGGCGGCGCTGCGGCTGACGCTCGACCTCGAAACGGGGGTGCGCGGGTACGTGATCACCGGGCAATCCGCGTTCCTGACCCCCTACCGGGAGGCGACCGCTGTCCTGCCGGGGGTGCTGGCGACCCTGCGCGAGGGGACCGCCGCGCAGCCCACCCCCGACCGCCCGGCGCAGCTCGCCCGCCTCAGCCGCATCGAGACGTTGCTGGAACGTTGGCAGGCCAGGGTGGGCCGCCCCGAGATCGCGGTACGCGGGCGCTCGGCGCAGGAAGCGGCCGCACTCGTGGCGCGGGGCACGGGCAAGCGCCTGATTGACGCGGTGCGGGCCGAGGCCGCCGCGTTTACCCGCACCGAGGGCACCCGGCTGCGCGAACAGGAGGCGGCGGCGCTGGCCCGATTGCAGGACCTGCGGCGCACCCTGCTGGAATACGGGACCGCGGTGATCGCCCTGTCGGTCCTCAGCGGGCTGCTCGCATCGGCGCTGATCTCGCGCAGCTACCGCCGGGTCAGCCTCGCGGCCGAGCGCCTCGCGCGGGGCGAGGGCGGCGTGCGCCTCTCCGACCGGGGACCGCAGGAAGTCCGCTCGCTCTCGGCGGCCTTCAACCGCATGAGTGAACAGCTCGGAGCCGCGCAGCAGGAGGCGCAGGGCCGCGCCGCTGACCTCGCTGCCCAGAACGCGCGGATGGGGGCGCTGGGCGACCTCAGCGACTGGCTGCAAGCGGCGCGGGGCCTGGAGGAAGGCGGGCAGATCCTGGCCCGCGCCCTGCCCACGCTGCTGCCCGGCACGCGCGGCTCGCTCGCCACCCACAACGCCTCGCGCAACCTGCTCGTGCCGCTGCTGACCTGGGGGGAGGAGGTGGCCTCCGGCGGCGCCCCCGACGGCTGCTGGGCGCTGCGCCGGGGCGAGACCCGCTGGCCGCAGGACTCGGGGTTCGCGCCCGCGTGTCTGGCCGGGCCAGGGGGCGGCGGGTACGTCTGCGTCCCCCTCTTCTCGCACGGGGAGACGCTGGGCATCCTGCGGGTGCGTCCCGAGGCCGACGGGCATCCCCTCCCCGCCGACCTGCGGGAGACGCTGCCCGCCGTGGCGCGGCAGGTGGCCCTCGCCCTCGCCGGATTGCGACTTCAGGAGCGGCTGCACCAGCAGGCCATCCGTGATCCCCTCACCGGGCTGTTCAACCGCCGTCACCTCGAAGACGCACTCGCCTCGGCTGGGGCACACGCCGCCGCCACGGATGAGCCGCTCTCGCTGATCGCCCTGGACGTGGACCATTTCAAGCGCTTCAACGACACCTTCGGGCACGAGGCGGGAGACGCCGTGCTCGTGCGGGTCGGGGCCGCCCTGCGCGACCTCGCCCCCCCCAGCGCGGTGCCCGCCCGGCCCGGCGGGGAGGAGTTCACCCTGCTGCTGCCGGGGCTGGACACGGGGGCGGCAGCGGCCCTCGCCGAGCGCCTGCGCGAGACGGTCGCGGGCTGGAGTCTCAGCCACGCGGGGATGGCGCTGGGGCAAGTCACCGTATCGCTGGGGGTGGCGTCCCTGAGGGTCCACGCGCCTGCCCCGGAGGGCTTGCCCCGCGCGGCGGACGAGGCCCTCTACGCCGCGAAGGCCGGGGGGCGCAACCGGGTCATGGTGGCCCGTGGGCTGGAGGTCAGCCCGCTCGGGGTATTCGCGCACTGAAGGCGACTTGTACGGTTGCCGTCCAATCCGTGCCCAAGCTGGGAGAGCGCTGACAGGGAAACTCCTCTCCCGGAAACGGTCGTGTTGCTGCCGGCTCTGCTGGGCCGCCTCGCAAGTCTGCTCGGGTTGCACAGAGGTGTTCCTGCTGGGCCGGAATCCGTAATACGGGCCAAAAAGCCTGCCCCAGAGGCGACCCAAGGCAGGCCGCAGGGACAGAGGGTCATCCCAGCGCCTGCATGTTGATCGAGCGTGCCAGCCCTGTCAGTTTCAGGTCGGTCGCCTTTTCCTCGTCCTCGGTGGTCTGGAGGAGCGCGGCGTCCTGGGTGCGGCCCAGCAGCTCGGCGTAGGTCCGCAGGGTGCCGTAGGCGGCGATCTCGTAGTGCTCGGCCCGCTGGGCGGCGGCGATCAGTCCCGCGTCGCGCACGGCGGGGTCGGCCTTTTTCTCCACCATTTCCCGCGCCTCCGCGACGAGGCCCTGCATGGCCTTGCAGGTCACGCCGCCGGGCTGCGCTCCCAGGCCCCCCAGAATCTGCTCCAGTCGCCCGATCTGCTCGCGGGTCTGTCCGGCGTGCAGCTCGAAGCCCTCTTTCAGCTCCGGCGTACCCGCCGCCTGCGCCATCTCGTCCAGCGCTTCCAGAAGCTGATGCTCGGCCGAGTACACGTCCTGAAGCTGCTCGGTGTAGAGGTCTTGCAGGTCGGTCATCTTCATGCTCAGGCTCTGTCCGGTCATGGGGCCATCTTCGCCCCGGCCCCGGCGAGGGGTGTGGGCCGGGCGTGAAGTCCCGCTACACTCCCCCTCATGTCTTGGATCAAGCACCTCCAGGTCGGCGAGGCCGACGTGTATTCCCTCACCGACGGGCAGTTCCGTCTCGACGGCGGCGCGATGTTCGGCAGCGTGCCCAGGGTGCTGTGGGAGCGCGTCTCGCCTGCCGACGAGCTGAACCGCATCCGGCTGCGGATCAATCCGCTGCTGATCCGCCTCGGCGGCGAGAACATCCTCGTGGAGACGGGCTTCTGGGACCAGGGCGGCGAGAAGTTCGAGGCGATGTACGGCCTCGACCGCGACGAGACGGTCTTCCGGGGCCTCTCGGAAGTCGGCCTGACCCCGGATGACATCGGCCTCGTGATCAACACCCACCTCCACTTCGACCATGCCGGGCGCAACGTGACCCCGGCGGGCGAGCCGACCTTCCCGAACGCCCGCTACGTGGTGCAGCGGCAGGAACTCCACGACGCGACCCACACCCACGAACGCAGCCGCGCGAGCTACGTGGCCGAGTACATCGAGCCGCTGCGGGATGCCGGGCTGTACGAGGCCGTCGACGGCGAGCACGAGCTGCGGCCCGGCCTGGGCGTGCTGCCGCTGCCGGGGCACAACCTCGGGCAGCAGGGGGTGGTGCTGCGTTCGGGCGGGGAGACGCTGGTGTACACGGCGGACCTCGTGCCTACGCTGGCGCATGTGCCGCTGCCCTACATCATGGGCTATGACCTCTACCCGGTGACCACGCTGGAGACGCGCAAGAGGTATTACGGCGAGTGGTTCGAGTCCGGAGCGATTCTCTGCACCCCGCATGACCCCGGCGTGGCCTTCGCCCGGCTGGAGGAGGGGAAGAAGGGGGGCTTCGTGGGGGTAGCTCTGAACGGGTAAACCCCCTCCGGGCTGGAGGGGGCAGGGAGGGGTGAGGGGGTCAGCGCAGGATGGAGAGGAAGCTCTGCCGGTTGCCGTCCACGTAGTCGGCAGTCAGAAAGGCGAGGCCGCCGCCGTTCAGGGGCACGCCCGCCGGAACCTCCCCGAGCTGCACGCGGGTGGCCGTGCCGGTGCGGGCGTCGATGCGGAAGATGCTGGTGTAGTCGGCACCCCACAGCACGTCGGGGTTCTGGCGGTCGAAGCCGAACAGCCGCTCGACCCGCAGGTCGTTGAAGGTGGTGACGCTGCCGTCGGCGTTCAGGCGCTTGACCGAGCCGTACTGGGTCAGCCACACGCTTCCCGCGTCACTGACCGCCACGCTGCCGCCCTGCTCGGACACGTCGGCCCCCAGCGGCCTCACGGTGCCCGCCTGGGTGTCGATCCGCAGTGCGGCGGTGGAGTAGGCGGGCAGGTAGACCAGGGTCTTGCCGTCGCCGCTCGCCACGAGGCGGCCCTGCTGACCGTAGTTAGCCTTGTCGTCCACCACGACGACCTCGCCCGCCCCGGTCCCGGTGCCGGGCGTCCAGCGGACCAGCGCGGTGCGGGTGCCGCCGGTGGGCTCGGAAACGCGCTGCACGAACCACACCCGGCCCTGGGCGTCGGCCACGCCACCAAAAAGCCCGGTCGGCCGGGGCAGCAGGGTGACCTCGCCCGCCGCTGTGATGCGGGCCACCCGCTCGTCCGTACCTGCGGCCAGCACGTCCCCGCCGGGCAGCGCGGTCAGGCTCCCGACCCCAAAGGGCACCGTCGCCCTGGCCCCGGCCTGAAGGCCCACGTAGCGGGTCAGGTCGGTCACGTAGGCCGAGGTCGCGGAGTCGAAGCGGCCCCCGCTCACCAGCCAGACGCCGTCGCCCGAGGGGACGAGCTGGCTCGCCGAGCCGACGGCCACGCGGGCCGGGCGCACCGTGAGCTGCACGGTGTTCGGTCCCTGGGGGGGGCCGCCCTGCGGCGAGGACACCCGCACGGTGGCCGTCGCAGGGGCAGCGTCCGCAGCGACCGTCAGCGGGATGGTCACGGTGGTGGTCGTTCCCGGCGTGACCTGCACGGTCACGGGCTGAGCGCTCACGCCCGCGGGGAGGTCGCTGACCGTCACGGTAGTGGAGCCGCTGAAGCCTTCCACGCTGGCGAGGTTCACCTTCAGCCCGGCGGTGGTGCCGGGGTACACGTACAGCCCACCCATGTGCTCGCTCGCCACGGTTACGCTCACGCTGGGAGCGATGACCCGCAGGCTGGGCAGGGTGCCGCCGCCGACCTCGCGCCCGCCCTGCTTGACGACGACGTTGAACACGCCGCTGTACGCCGGGGCGTTCGCGGCCGCCGTGAAGGTCAGGCGGGTAACCACCGCCTGCGCGGCGAGGCGGGCCACAGCCGCGCGGCTCTGGGTGCCCTGGGCACCGAGGGGGGACAGGTTGAGGGTCGACGGGGTGACCGTTACCCCGGGAACGTTGGTTTCCAGGGTGACGGTGCCGCTGATGCCCCCCATCTGCTCCAGCACCGCCTCACGGGTCACGGACGCTCCGGCCCGGAGGCTGATCTCGGAGAGGTCGTCGAAGTAGATATTCAGCCGCTCGTCGGCCCGGTTGAAGGCCAGGGTGACGCGGGCGCCGGGGGCCACGTTGCGGACGCGCAGGGTCTGCTGCTGGGGGCCGACCGGCTTGACTTCAATCGCGTTCCATCCCGCCCTCAGGGTGAGGTCGAGGTCGAGCTCAACGGACCCGCAGTCGGCGGTGCCCCTGAAGGTGGCCGCCTGCGCCGCGTAGATCCGCTGAACCGGGCGGCCGTCGGTCGTCTCCTCGCTGACCGTGCCCAGGAAGTCCCCGGAGCGGCTAAACACGCCGAGTTCGGGAAACTCGACCCCGACGTCGGCCACGCTGCGGCTGCCGGTGAACACGCACTCTCCCAGCAGGGGAGCGACTTCCGGCGGCCTGGGAAGCGCTCCGTTGACCGCGCCCGCCGCCGTCACGGTGGCCGGGGTCAGGTCCAGCACGGTATCGCTCTCGGAGAAGTAGGCCGCCACCTCACCCGCCCCGAGGGTCCAACCGCTCAGGGTGCCCTGAAGACGGGCCGGGTCCAGCGCCATGCCAGGCTGAGCAGCGGCGCGGTAGGTCAGCGTGACGGTCTCGTTGCCGTCCAGCGTGACCGTCTGTGCCGCCGGGGTTACATAGCCGTTCGCCGCCCCGCCCTCCACCCGGAAGACTTCGCCCGCCTTCAGGGTCAGCGTCTTGCTGCCCGCCACCGGGCCGCTGAAGGCTTCGGCTTTGGTGGTGTCGTTGAGGACGGTCACGGGGGCTTGCGGCACGCCCTCGACCTTGAGGGTGAGGGTATAGGTGGTGGGGGAGGGGTCCGGCCGCTCCTTACCGGGGCCGGGGCAGGCGGTCAGGAGCACGGTCAGGCCCAGGAGGGCCGAGGTGAGGGGAAGGGTCTTCATAAACACTCAGGATTCTAAGGAAGAGGGGCCGTCTCTGCCTGACGTTTTGCTGACGCCCCCCAGGTTCATGAAGCCCCCCGCCCCCTCTGGCCCGGCATGTGCTTCCCTGTTTCCCATGGGTGAAGCGAAACGACGCAAGGAACTGGGCCTGATGCCGACCACCTTTCCGGTTGAGGTGCGGGCCACGAACGGCGAGGTCACGCTGACGGGCGGCCCCGACGATCCCGCCGTGCGCGAGCGGGTACTGGAGGGCCTGCGCTCGGCATTGCCGGGCGGGGCGACGTGGGAGCAGGGCTACCGCCAGCTCCACCTGATGATGGGCCGGGGCGCGGAGCCGGTCGCCACCCCCGAGGACCTCGCGGCCATTCCGGTTCCGGCGCAGCGGCGGCTGACGGGCGACCTCGTGCTGGGCGCCCGCTCGACCCCGCACGACGTGCTGCCGCTGGGCGAGGGGGCCTCCCTGCGCGTGCGGACCTCCGAAACCTCACACGACGGGGACACCTGGGAGCCGCTCGCGTTGCCGGAAGACGGCATGGAGCACCTGCTGCGCCATCCGCTGGCCCGTGAGCGCGGTCCCCTGCTGGGCACCCTGACCGCCGAACACTGGCGCGAGGGCCGCATCGACCTCGACGCCGAGCCGCCGGAGGCGTTGCTGGAACCGCTGGAGGACCTCGTGCGCGAGTGGAACGGCGAGGGCGAGGAGTGGCGGGAACGGCACCTGGAGTTGCTGGACGGTGGGACAGACGCAGACGCCGTGCCCCAGGCCATCCGCACCCGGCTGGAGCTGCGCGGGCTGCCGCTGCTCCCCTCGTCCGCCAACGAGCCCCACGCGGTTATCGGTGAGGGCGAGGACGCGCTGGCCGTCTACCTCTCGCCGCTGGCGTACACGCTGGACGGCGAGGACTGGCTCCCCTACGGCGGCGCGGAGGGCGAGGCGCTGGATTCCTCTTCCGGCTTCGGGGACCTGCTGACCCAGATGCTCGACGTGCAGACGGTACCCGTGACTGTGTGGGCCGACGGGCGGGTGGAGTGGCCGGAGGGTGACGTGCCGCAGGAGCAGGCCGACCGGGTCCGGGGCGACCTGCGCTCGGCAACCGGGGCAGGCGACCCGGCCGCGTGGGCCGAGTGGACCCGCACCCTCCTCGCGGAGACCTTCGCGGACGAGGCGCCGGACCTCACCGAGCGCGGGAACCTGCCTGCCGTGCAGGGCGTCCGGCTCGACCTCCCCACCGACAGCCTCACGGACCCCGACGACCCCGCGCAGTACTTCATCGAGTCGGAGGTGACCTTCGACGGCCAGACCTGGCGCGACCTCTACGCGGAGGAGCTGCCCGAGGAGTTGCGGGAGGAAGGAGAGGGTAGCGCGGCGAACTGACCCCTCCTTCCCGTTGGCCGCGTCACATCTTCGGTGGGCGCGGCTTTCCGCTGTCCCAGGCGTGGCGGATGACCCGCACGACCAACCACAGGCCGCCCAGCAGCACGCCGAGCAGCACCAGCAGGACCAGCAGTTCCAGGGGGCCGAAGTTGGGCATAGGCCAGCGTACCCCACTCCCGCGCCCCTTCATCCGGTGGGGGCGGCCGCCGTGCTAGACCGGCCCATGCGCCGTCTGCCCCTCCGCGCCCTCGCCCTGGCCGGTGCCCTGCTGGGTTCCCCGGCCCTCGCCGCCACCCCGGAGGTCTTCGTCGCCTATCCGCCGCCGGGCCACCGGGTCGCCTCCGACCATGTGCTGCTGGAGGGCAGCGTCCCAGCGGGCGCCACCCTGCGGATCGACGGCCGGGCGGCGGAGGTCGGGCCGGACGGCCTCTTCATCCTGTGGTGGCCGCTGCGGGTCGGCACCCAGGACCTGCGGCTGGTGACCAGCCTGCGCGGGGAGACGGGCACCCGCACCCTGCGGGTCACGCGGACCGTCCGGTCGGTGCTCCCCGCTGCGCCGACTGCTCTGGAAGCGGCGAGCATCCAGCCCGGCCACGATCACACCTTTTGGGACGCCGCCAGGGACAGCGGGGCCGAGCGCACCGTGCCGGTCGCGTTCCGGGGGTCGCCGAGGGGCCAGGCCAGCGTGCGGGTGGGCGGAGGTCCGGCCACGCCCCTGCGCGAGGTCGCGCCGGGCGAGTACCGGGGCGGGTACGTCCTGCCGCCCGCGCAGGCCCTGGCCGCCGCTCCGGTCACCGTCCGCCTGACCGGGCGGGACGGGCGGACCGTGACACGGACGGCCACCGGGCGCGTCACCAACCTGCCCGGCGCCGCCCCGCAACTCGCCGTGCAGCGCCCCGGTACCGTGCCCGGCCTTGCCCTGAACCCGGCCGATACGCTGCTCACGACCCTGTCGGGCGAGCCGCTGCTGTACCCCCGTGAGGGCATGACCTTCCGGGCGGTGGGCCGGGTCGGTCCCGACCTGCGGGTGCGCCTCGCGCCGGGGCAGGGGGCGCTGGTGACGGCGGCGCAGGTGGAGGTGCGCTCCGGCGTTCCCGCGCTCGCCCTCGCTGGGGCGCTGCGGGTGGAGGGCGTGGTGCCTGCGCCCACCGCCGTCATTCCAGCCCTGCCCCTCGCCGCCGCCCTCTCCGTGTTGCCTCCGGTCCCTGCACCCACCCCGCCCACGGGGGACCTCCGCCTGCGCCTGCCGCTCGGCGGGGCGCGGGTGCCCTTCACGCTGACGCAGCCGGAACCGGGAAAGCTCGTCCTCACCGTGTATGGCCTGACGACTCCGCCCGCGCTCCCACCGTCCACCACCGATCCTCTGCTGGCTGGCCTGGACGTGACCACGCCCGCGCCCGGCGTCACCCGCCTGACCCTGAGCCTGAACGCCGCGCAACTGTGGGGCTTTGCGGCGGGGTACGAGGAGGGCGACCTCGTGCTGAGCGTGCGCCGCCCACCCACGCTGGACCCGGCGCGGCCCCTGGCCGGGCGGGTAATCGTGCTGGACGCGGGGCATGGCGGCACCCAGAACGGGGGCGCGGGGGCGCTGCGGGTCCCTGAAAAGGACCTCGTGCTGCCCGTCACCCTCCGCGCCGCCGAGCTGCTGCGGGCACAGGGGGCCGACGTGCGGCTCACGCGGGACCGGGACGTGACCCTGGGCCTCTACGAACGCGGCCTCTTTGCAGAACTGGAGGAGGCCGACCTCCTCGTGTCCATCCATGCCAACGCCCTGCCCGACGGGCGCGACCCGCGCGGCATTCGCGGCCCGGAGGTCTATTTCACGCACCCGCAGGCACAGGCCCCCGCCGCCGCGATTCTGGCGGCGCTGCGGCGCACGCTGCCCGACCTCGGCCCCGGCGCGGGCCTCAAGCCGGGGGCCAACCTCGCCCTGACGCGGCCCAGTGGGCAGCCCAGCCTGCTGGTGGAGACGGGCTACCTGACCGACCCCGGCAACCTGCGCCTCCTGATGTCCCCGGCGGGGCGGGAGCGGCTGGCGGGGGCCATCGCGTCGGGCATCGCGGACTTTTACACGGCGCAGGTGCGGCCGGGTCAGCCCTGACCCAGCCGCGCTTCCAGCCACTGGGCCGTTTCTTCGGCCCCCATCTGCCGGGCCGCCTCGACCGCCGTGAAGCCGCCCGCGTCGCGGCGGTGGGGGTCGGCGCCGTGGGCGAGGAGCATCTCGATCATCTCCCCGCGCCCGAACATCGCCGCGAGCATCAGCGGGGTGCGGCCGTCCGGCCCGGTGCCGTCTACCCACGCCCCGTGCGCGAGCAGCAATTCCAGCATCGCCCGGTCGCCCCGGAAGGCGGCGGCCCCCAGCGGCGTCTGGCCGCGGTCGTTGAACAGCTCGGGGTCGGCGCCGTGCTCCAGCAGCAGCCGGGCCGCTTCAAAGTGGCCGTGGTAGCTCGCCAGCATCAGCAGGCTGTCGCCGCGCTGGTTGAGCAGGTTGGGGGGCAGGCCGCCCGAGAGCAGGGGCCGCAGCCGCTCGGCGTCCCCGAAGCGCACCAGTTCCAGCACGTCTTGCAGAAAGGCGAGGGTCTCGGCGTCGGGCACGGGGCGGGTGGAGTCGGACATGGGGGCAGTCTGACGCGGCCAGGGGCCGAGTGGAAAGGGGTTCAGGTGGGGGTCACCTGCGCCCCCTACGCTGGGGCATGTTCCGCCGTCTCTGGTTGTTCGCTGCCTTTGCCCTGGAAGTGGCGGCCTCTACCCACGCCCAGTCCGCGCCCGTCCTCCAGTTCCGGCTGGACCCCGAGGGATACCACGCCTACCAGAACGACCCGCCTCCACCCCTGACCCTCACCCTGACGCTGCGTAACCCCGGCCCCCGGCCCGTGACCGTGACCTGCCGGGCGGTGGGAGGTCCGGTGCTGAAACGGTTCACGGAGTTTCAAGACGGCGAATCGGTGCTGCGCGACGAGACCGTGGGCGAGTTGCGCCCGCAGGCCGGTGCGCCGGTCTGTCGCCGCGTGGGTGAGCGGCTGACTCTGGCGCCCCGCACGAGCTACACCTATGCGCGGGCGCTGGGGCCGCAGACGGTCGGGGCACAGGTCCACTACCGCAGCGGCTGGAACGTTAGCGCGGCGGCGGGGTCGGGGTGGTTGCGAAGCGGGACGGTCACGGCGCTGGTCGTGCCGGGAAGCCGCCCCATTCCCACGCCGACCCCGCAGGCCTATCAGGACGCCCTGGACGCCAGCCACGCCCGCTGGTACACCCGCAGCAGCCGCTCCTCCCGGCCAGAGACGCGCCTCTCCTTCGGGCTCGCGGATGAACTCTCGCGGGAGGCGTTCCTGGCCGAACTCAAAAAGCGCGGGCTGGACCCCGGCAGGGTGGACATTGAGGTCGCGCCGCCCGTGCAATTCCAGAAGAAGCCGACCTTGTCCCACACCGCCGCCGTCACCGTCGCGTCCGAAGCGCAGGGCTACGCCTTCACGCTGAAGGTGACGAACAGGACGGGCCAGCCGTTGAAGGTGTTCCAGCAGTATTGCGAGCTTCTCGCCATTGAGCGCGTATCGGATGGATTGCGGATGTGGGAGGTGGGCAACGGTCCCTGCCCAGCAGTTGGCGTTGCTCCCATCACCCTCCAGCCCAGCGAGTCCACCACCCGCGAGGCCCGCTGGGACGGCAAGGACAGCCTCGGCCGCCGCGTGCCGCCCGATCAGTACCGCGTGCGGCTGGGCCTGGGGCAGTTCGTGGGCGAGGCAGTATTCACGGTGAAGTGATGTGGCGGATGCGGCGGGGGCTCCTCGCCCTCGCACTGGCCCTCGGCAGAGGCGCCTCCGCACAGGCGGAGTTCCGGCTGGACCCACCGACCTACCGGGTCTCTGCCGACGACCCGGCGCGGCCAGTCTTCACCCTCACCGTCAGGAATGAGGGCCGGGAAGCGGTGCCGCTGCCGTTCTCGCCCGTCACGCGGGAGATGGCCTGTCCCGCTCTCCAGGTGGTTCGCAACGCCGACGCCCGGAGGGTGCACGACTCCGGCGACCAGGGGTGCCAGTCGGCCGTCCAGGTTCTCCGGGTCCAGCCGGGGGAAACCCGCACGCTGCCCGTCACGCTCCCTGTTCGTCTGGAGGCCGGGGAGTACCGGGTCCGCCTCCGCATTCCACCACCCGGCGGACATCCGGCCCGGTACGTCTCGGCCGATCTGCGGGTGTGGCGCCGCACCGACCCCGTGGAGCGCACGCCCTGGCCGCTGCTCTACCGCCTCGCCGTGCGGCTGAGCGGGGCGCAGACCCACGTCCTACAGGACGCGGGTGGCCGCCTGTCCTTCAAGTTCGTGGACGACCTCTCGCTGGCTGCCGCTCTGGGGACGCTGCGGCGCTGGCGGCTGGACCCCGGCCGGGTGGACCTCCGGGCAGCTCCCCCCGTGCGCTTGCCTACCAATACGAATCCCTACTGGCCCGTTTCGCGGCGCGTGACCGTCACGCCGCGGGGGTCCGGCTTCACCTTCACCCTGACCCTGACCAACCGGGCGGGGGAGGCGCTGAACATCTGGCATCACCCGTGTGACCCCGTTGCTGTGGAGCGCGTGCAGGACAGCGCATACGTCTACCAGCACGGCAACGGCCCCTGCCCCACCGTCCCCAATACGCCCGCCACCCTGCGGCCCGGCGAATCGGTCCGCCGGGAGGTGCGCTGGGATGGCCGCGACTCACTGGGGCGGCGCGTTCCACCTGGCGAGTACCGGGTCCGGTTCGCCTTCGGTGCGGCGACGGGCGAGACGGTCTTCACCCCGAAGTGAGCGCCCCCGCCGCTGTTAAACTTCCCTCTTATGGACCTCAAGGCTCAACTCAAAGCCGCCGTCGAACGGGCCGCCGCCGACCTCGGCGCACCCGTGGACGCGGCCATTCAGGAGACACCCGCCAACAAGCCCGGCGACTACGGCACCCCCGCCGCCTTTCAGATGGCAAAGGCCCTGGGCCAGAACCCCGCACAGGTGGCCGCGCAGCTCGCGCAGACCGTGCAACTCCCGGCGGGCATCGCGCGGGTGGAGGCGGCAGGTCCCTTCCTGAACTTCTTCGTGGACGTGGGGGCCTTCGTCAAGGCCGTGGTCGAGACGCCCTTCGCCATGCCTGCCCGCCCCGACAAAATTGTCATCGAGCACACCTCGGTCAACCCCAACAAGGAACTGCACGTCGGGCACCTCCGCAACGTGGTGCTGGGTGACTCCATGGCCCGCATCTTCCGGGCGGCGGGGTCGCGGGTCGAGGTCCAGAACTACATCGACGACACCGGGCGCCAGGCGGCCGAGGCCCTGTTCGCGGTGTCCCACTACGGCCGGGTCTGGGACGGTGAGCAGAAGTACGACCACTGGCTGGGCGAGGGATACGTGCGCCTCAACGCTGATCCGCAGAAGCCTGCGCTGGAAGAGGGCATCAGCGCCGTCATGCACCGCCTGGAAGCCGGGGAACTGCGCGGGGAGATTGAAAAGGTCGTCCGGGCACACCTGGACACCTGCTTCCGGCTGGGCGCCCGCTACGATCTGCTGAACTGGGAGTCAGATGTGGTGGGCAGCGGCTTTCTGAGTCAGGCGATGAACATCCTGGAGGGCAGCCGCTACACCTCGCGCCCGGCGGAGGGCAAGTACGCGGGCGCCTTCGTGATGGACGTGTCCGAGTTCATGCCGGGGCTGGAGGAACCCAACGTGGTCCTGGTGCGCTCCGGCGGCACCGCGATGTACGCCGCCAAGGACATCGGCTACCAGTTCTGGAAGTTCGGCCTCTTCGAGGGGATGCGGTTCAAGCCCTTCACCACCGACCCCGAGGGGAATACCGTCTGGACCAGCGCCCCCGACGGCGAACCCGACACCGAGCGCCGTTTTGGGCACGCCGACGAGGTCATCAACGTGATCGACTCGCGCCAGGACCACCCCCAGACGGTGGTGCGCTCGGCCCTGGGCGTGGCGGGCGAGGCGGAGAAAAAGGAACGGTCCATCCACCTCTCCTACGCCTTCGTCACGCTGGAGGGCCAGACCATCTCCGGGCGCAAGGGGATCGCGGTCAGCGCCGACGACGCGATGGACGAGGCCGAGCGCCGGGCACTGGCGGTGCTTTCCGAGATCAACCCCGACCTCGCCGCCAGAGGGGACGCCCGCGAGATCGCCCGGCGCATCGGCATCGGCGCGATTCGCTTCGCCATGCTGAGGGCCGAGCCGACCCGCATCGTGGACTTCCGCTGGGAGCAGGCGCTCGCGCTTCAGGGCGACACCGCGCCCTATGTCCAGTACGCCGCCGTCCGCGCCGCGAACATCCTCCGCAGGGCAGGAGAGGCCGGGTACGCGGTGGACGCCACCGGGGCCGACTGGGACGCCCTGCCCGACGTGGACCTCACCCTCGCCAAGCAGGTCGCCCGCTTGCCCGAGGTCGTGGCCCAGAGCGTCCGCATCCACTCGCCGCATGTGGTGGCCCAGTATGCCCTCGATCTCGCCACGTCCTTCAACGCCTGGTACAACGCCAAGGACAGGGCCGGAAAGCCCGCCACCAACGTCCTGCAAAGCCCCGAGGGACTGCGCGAGGCCCGGCTCGCCCTGGTGGGGAGGTTGCGCCGCGCCTTCGAGGAGACGCTGGACCTGATCGGCATCGAGGTTCCGGCGGCGATGTAACCGCCCGGAAGGGGAGAGGGCCGGGGAGACATTTTCCCAGGCCCTCTCCCCTTGCTCCCAGCCTCAGCGGCGCAGCGCCTGCTCGGTGGCCTGCGCCTCCAGCCCTCCGAAGAAGTCGGCGAGCTGGTCAGCCACCTTGGGCGAGAAACGGTTCCCGCCGAGGTGCGGGCCGCTCAGCTGCACGAAGCGGCTGGGGCCGGGAGCCGCGCGGTTTCTCAGGCGCATGGCGTTCGTCTCCAGCGGCACCACGTCGTCGTCGGGGCTGGCGACGAGGAAAAGGGGCAGGCGCGGGGCCCGCTCAGCGAGCATGAGGGGGTTGAGGTCCGGCGTGGGCTCACGTTCCTCCAGTCCGTAGGCGTGGTTGATCTCCGCCCGGCGGGTCAGGGCGGTGCCCCAGGCGTTTCTCAGGTCGGTCCAGGGGTCGATCAGGGCCACGCCGCCCACCGGGTAGGGGCTGCCCGGCAGGGCGCTGCGCAGCGCGAGCAGCCCGCCCATGCTGATCCCCAGGGCGTAGGTGCGCCCATTCCAGGCAAAATGTGCCCCCGCCTCTTGCCGCAGGCTGGCGACCTGCGCGAGCGCGGCGGGACTGCCCCAGGTGCTCTCGCCGCCGTCGTCGCTGAGCAGCACCGCCAGCGGCACGTCCAGCAGGGCCTCCACGAGCACGCTGACCTGCGTGCTCTCCAGCAGCCGCTCGGCACTCTGCCCGCGCGGGTGCGACACGACCACCAGCGCACATTCCTGGCGGTAACACGCGGGCGGCACCCGCAGGAACGACGGGCCGCTGACCCGCTCCAGCCGCACGGTGTCGGGCTTTTTGGGGAGGGGCAGCGGAGGGACGGCAGTGGTGGCCGCCGCGCCCGTCACGGCAAGGGCAGCGGCCAGGGTCGTCAGCAGGGAAAGGGCGAAGCGGCGCATCAACCGGAGCACTCTACCGTCCCGGCGGTGACCCTGTCCTGACGTGCCCGCTGAAGGCCCTCTCATCGGGCTTGATGGACGATCTCAGCGCCCGAAGATCAACAGTCCCAGCCGCCTGCCCAGCAGCAGTCGCCCGATCACCATCGGGATCAGCAGCGCGATCAGGAAATACAGGGTCGCCGTCACGGCGAGGCTGAGCGGGCCGCCGTCCGGAATGCCCACCCCGTATTCCAGGAATTGCAGCAGGGCCGGGTGGATCAGGTAGATGGGCAGGCTGACCGTCCCCAGCGTGGCGATGGCCCGCCGCAGGGTGCCGCCGCCCTCCGGCCCCCGCCGCTGCCAGGCGTAGGCGGCGCCCAGCAGGGTCAGCGCCACCAGGATGGAGTAGCCCCAGTTCAGCGCGTTGTAGGTCAGCGGCACGGTGGGCTCACCTTTCAGGTTGCCCACGGCGGTCGGCAGGTACAGCGCGAACACCACCGCCAGCGCCCCCAGCAGCAGCGGCAGCCGCCTGCGCCACCACGCCGGGAACTCGTCCAGCCGCGCCCCCACCCCGATGCCGGTCAGCACTGGGAGCAGGTACCACAGCACGGTGCTCGCCGGAAATTGCAGGGTGAGCACCTCGCGGTTCAGGAAGTACATCCCGAGCTGGGCCGCCGCACCCAGCGCCAGCATCAGCCCAATGGGGGGACGCCGCCGGGCCAGCGGCAGCAGCAGCGGCAGCAGCAGGTAAACCTCGAGCGCCACGAGCAGGAAGTACAGGTGGAAGCTCGCCTTGCCGTACAGCAGCCAGAAGCTCCAGCGTTCCGGGTCCGTGAGCTGCTCGGGGGGGCGCTGGGTGGTGCCCACGTACCACACGGCGTACAGGGCGCTCCACAGCACGTAGGGCCACGCCCCACGGGTGACGCGCCGGGTGAAGTAGCGCCGCAAGTCGAACTTCTTCAGCAGGCTGCGCGTCAGCACCACCGCCGAGAGGAACACGAAGGCGGGCACCGCGAAGTGCAGGGTGCGGTTGAGGATGAGCAGCAGCTCGTGCGCGAGCGACCCCGCCTCGGCGTGCCGCAGGGCCATGCCGCTGGTGTGGTGCGCCACGACCTCCATGATGGTCAGCCCCCGAAAGGTGTCCACTGCTGTGAGGCGCGGGGCAGCCGTCGCCCCCTGCTCCAGCGGCGCGGCGGGCGAGGAAGCCAGGGCAGGCGTGGGGGAAGCAGGCTCGGACATCCAGGGGTCACTCTACCCGCCCCGCGCATGAGGGGCGTCCATCCAAAGGCGGGGGGCGGCTCATGGAGGCCGGGGGAAGGGCGGCTAGCCCCGTCCCCGCACCTCGTACCCCGCCCCCCGCAGCAGGGCGGCGGCCCGCGCCACGTCCGCCGCAGTTTCCAGCCCCAGCCGCAGGGCGCCCCCCTCCTCGCGGATGGCGAGCACCTCAATGTCCTTGATGTTCACGCCCGCCTCGCCCAGCGCCTGGGTCACGGCCCCGATCTGGTTGGGGCGGTCGGGCATGGCGACCACGAGGTCGTGCCGGGGCGGGAGCAGGCTGCGGCGCACCACGGGCAGGCTGTCACGGGTACGCTTGCCCTCGGCGGCGGCGGCGAGCAGGTCGCCGGGGCGCTCCAGGTCGGCCTCCAGCCGCTCCAGCCCGCGCCGGAAGCGGGCCAGGGCTTCCCGCAGGGCCTCCCGGTTTTCCACGACCATGTCGCGGCTCATCCGGGGATCGCCGCTGGCCACCCGCGTGAGATCGCGGAAGCCCCCCGCCGCGAGCAGGCTCAGCCGCTCGTCCCGCGCCACGAGGTGCGTCAGCGCGAGGCTCACGAGGTAAGGCAGGTGGCTGACCGTCGCCACCAGGCTGTCGTGTGCCTCGGGCGGCATGACGACCGGGGCCGCCCCCAACGCCTCCACGAGCTGCCGGGCGCGGCTCAGGGCCGTCAGCGAGGTGTATTCGGTTGGCGTGAGCACCCAGACCGCGTTTTCCAGTAGCGCCGCCCGCGCGTGCGTGACCCCGCCGCGCTCGCTGCCCGCCATCGGGTGCCCCGGCACGAAGCCGCGCACCCCCAGCGCGTCCAGTTCGGCGGCGATGCCCGCCTTGACGCTGCCCACATCGGTCACCAGCGCGTCTGGCGACAGGAAGGGGGCCAGTTCGTGGGCCAGCGGCCCCAGCGCCCCCATCGGCGCGGCGAGCACCACGAGGTCGCACTCCCGCAGCCATTCGCCGGGCGCGGCCTGAACCTCGTCCACCACGCCGAGCGCCTCGGCCTCGCGCAGCACGTCCATGCTGGCGTCGTACCCGATCACCCGGCGGGCCAGCCCCCGCTCGCGCAGTCCCAGCGCCACGCTGCCCCCGATCAGCCCCACCCCCGCGATGGCGGCACGCTGAAAGGCAAGCGGGGAAGGCGTGGGGGACGCGAAATCGGCCATGCGGGTCACACCGTAGCATGAGGGTCCCGGCGCCTACCCCCGGCGTTTGCGGCGGCGGTAGGTCAGCAGATCGGCGTACATCCGGGTGCGGGCGCGGGCGCCTTTCCAGAAGCCGCGCTTGGTCTCCTTGAGGACCTGCCGCACCTGCCCCAGCTCCACGTAGCCCCAGCGGGCGCCCGTCTCGCGCAGATGGTCGGTGATGGGCGGTTCGGGCCAGCGTTCCTCGCCCAGCCGGGGCACCGAGAGCAGCCAGTCGCGGCGGCAGGCCCGCTGCCCGCTGAGGTTGGGGGTGAGCTTGTTGCCCCAGTCGCTCGCAAAGCTGCCGCCCCCCTCAAAGACCCCGATCGCCATGTCGAGGTCGCCCGCCAGCACAGGCGCCAGAAGCTGCTCCAGATGCTCCCGCGTCAGCCCCACGAGGTCGGCGTCCAGCATCACCACGTAGTCGGCGGTCGCCGCCTCCAGCGCGGCCTTCAGGGCCGGACCCTTGCCGCGGTTGTGCGGCAACTCCACCACCCGCGCTCCCGCTGCCCGCGCCACTTCGGCCGTGAGGTCGGCGCTCCCGTCGCTCGCCACGACGACCTCCGGGGTGAAGTCCAGGGCCACCTGCACCACGGTCGCCACGGTGTCTTCCTCGTTGTACGCCGGAATCACGACCGCCACGCGGGGGGGGGAGGGGGGGACGGGCGACGACATCAGGCCGCATGGTACTTCACCCCCAGCCAGCAGACGAACGCCCCTCGCCGTGGGGAGAGGGGCTGAGGGGGAGGTGGGTCTGCTTCAGCCCTTGCGGTGCGTCAGCATCTCGTGGCGGTGGACCACCTTGGCGCGGGGGCGGCCCTGCTGCTCACCCTGAGCGAGTTCATGGGCGTCGAGGACCTGCCAGTCGTGGTAGGTGTACACGTCCACGCCCTTGCCGCGCAGCAGGGCGTCCACGGTCTCCCGGCTGGGCTGGGGGGCGGCAGGCAGCGCCCCGGCCTGGGCATCGGCGAGCAATCCGGCCACCGTGTCCACCGCATCCTTCTTGTTCGTGCCGATTACGCCGCTGGGACCGCGCTTGATCCACCCGGCGGTGTACTCACCGGGGCGGCCCTCCACCCGGCCCTCCGCGTTGGGAATCACGCCCCGGCGCTCGTCGAAGGGCACGCCGGGCAGCGCGACCCCCTTGTACCCCACCGAGCGCAGCACCATCTGCACGGGCAGCACTTCGTACTCGCCGGTGCCCACCGCGTTGCCCGACTCGTCCAGCACGTTGCGCTCGACCTTCAGGCCGCCCACGTGCCCGGTGCCGTCGTCCAGAATCTCGACGGGCGACACCAGAAAGCGCAGGTGGATGCGCCGCTCCTTGCCCTCGGGCGTCCGCACGGCGAAGTCGCGCAGCACCTCCAGATTCTTCTTCACGGTGTTGTCGGTGATCAGCGCCTCGGTCGCTTCATCGATCTGCACCTCGGCGGGCTTCACGATAGGGTCGGCGGCGCTCAACTCGCCGAACTCGCGCAGCTCCTTGGTCGTGAACTTGGCCTGCGCCGCGCCCCGGCGCCCCAGCACCCACACGTCGCGGACCTGGCTCCGCTCCAGCACCTCCAGCGCGTGCCCGGCGATGTCTGACCCTCGCAGCTCGTCGACCGTCTTGACCAGGATGCGGCTTACGTCGAGCGCCACGTTGCCCACGCCGACCACAGCCACCCCCTGTGCATTCAGCACCAGCTCGCGGGCTGCCGCGTCGGGGTGGCCGTTGTACCAAGCGACGAACTCGGTCGCGCTCATCGAGCCCCGGAGGTCCTCGCCGGGAATCCCCAGGCGGCGGTCGGCACTCGCGCCCACCGTGTAGATGATGGCGTCATAGAGGCCCCGCGCTTCCTCGTGGGTGAGGTCAGTCCCGAACTCCACGTTGCCCAGAAAGCGCACACGGGGGTCCGAGAGCACCTTCTCGAACGCCCTGGTCACGCTCTTGATGGTCAGGTGGTCGGGGGCCACCCCGTAGCGCACCAGTCCGTAGGGGGTGGGCAGGCGGTCGAATACGTCGACCTCGACCGGCAGGGCCGTCTGCTTGGTCAGCGCCTCGGCGGCGTAGATGCCGCTTGGACCGCTGCCGATCACGGCCACCCGCAGGGGGCGGCCCAGGGAGGGGGAAAAGGTCTGCTCGCTCATCGCTGCCGAGTGTAGCGGGGGTGGCCTGGCCGGAGGGTGCGGTCATTCCCCTGGGCGGGACGGGAGCAGCCCCACAGCAAAACGCCACCCGGCATGAACCGGATGGCGCTGTGGATTGGAGGGGATCAGGCCGCCGAGATCGTCGCCAGCGCCCGCTCGTCCTTGAGGGTGATCTTGCCGTACCCGGCGCTGATCACGCCCTCGCGGCTGAGTTCGCCCACCACCTTGGTCACCGTCTCGCGCACCGAGCCGACGGCGGCGGCGAGTTCGTCGTGGGTGGCGTAAATCATCGTCTCGCCGGAGTCGAGCTGGGTCGCCAGCGCGGTATCCTTGAGCTCCAGCAGCTCGCCCGCGATGCGTGCCCGCAGGCGCTTGCCCACCAGCCGGTAGATGCTCTCGTAAGCCCGCTCCAGCGTCTTGACGAGGTGCGTGGTCACGATGAGGTTGTCCTCAGCGCTCATCAGGGCGGGGTTGATCACGTCCACGGTGGAGTCGGTCACGGCCTCCGCGAAGTAAGCGCGGTTCACGCCCGCCAGCGCTTCCTCGCCAAAGTACTCGCCGGGCTTGACGTAGCGCAGGGTCAGGCCATTGCCGTCGTCGTCCATGGTGTGCACGCGCACCAGGCCGCTCGCCACGCGGTAGAGCATGTCGCTCTTGCCGGGGTAGAGAATCACGGCGCCGGGCCGGTAGGTCACAGTGTCCACGAAGGTCTTGGTCAGAGAAGTGGTGTGCGTCATTGGGTCGCCTCCTGGCGTTGAAGTTGGGTCGGGCGCCGGACCATCCCGGCATGGATCACAGTGTAACCCAAGGTCACTATTTTGTAAACACTTTTGTTTCTTTAAGCAGTATTTAGCTTACAAAGCTGAGAGGGGAGGAGGAGCCTCCGAAGTGGCTCTAGGACGCAGAAACTCCATCTGCTTCCGCACGCCCATCCTCACCTCACCCTCATAGAAGATGGCATTCCAATGGAGTGTTCCGAGGTACGTTAGGCGAGGCGGGAAGGCAGAGGACCGTCGGCGGCGAGTAGGCTGCTCGGGTGACCCCAGGCGCGCACGAGATCCCCCTGGATTGTCCCCGTTGCCACCACGAGACGGGGATGAGCATGGAGGCGTCCTTCACGTCGCAGACCGTGGTTTGCCCGGCGTGCGGTGGGCCGATCCACTGGGAAAGTTGTCCACGCTGTGAAACCGGGTATCAGGCAGACGTTCCAGGTCAACCCTGCCCAGAGTGCCCCTAACGCTGGCTTATGGGACAGGGCCGTCCGGCCGGGGTTGACCCGGCTCCGAACGGCCCTGCTTACTTTTCGCGTGCGACTTAGAGTTCGTC